>CALVYN010000027.1 GCA_944372245.1 uncultured Bacilli bacterium | reverse complement strand
CATCACCCAGGCCATCGGCGCCTACCAGAAGGAGATCAAGGGCAAGAAGATCACCATCCTGGACACCCCGGGCCACGAGGCTTTCACCGCCATGCGCGCCCGAGGCGCCAAGGTCGGCGACATCGCCATCCTGGTGGTGGCGGCCGACGACGGCATCATGCCCCAGACCCGCGAGGCCATCGACCACGCCCGCGCGGCCAACATCCCCATCATCGTCGCCATCAACAAGTGCGATAAGCCCGGCGCCAACCCCGATAGAGTCCTGGCCGGCCTGGCCGGCGCGGGCCTCAACCCCGAGGAGTGGGGCGGCGACACCATCTGCTGCCGCATCTCCGCCCGCAACGGCACCGGCGTGGACAACCTGCTGGAGAACGTCCTGACCGTAGCGGAGCTCTTGGACCTCAAGGCCAACCCTAACCGCCCGGCCACCGGCACCGTCATCGAGGCGGGCCTGGACCGCAAGGAGGGCCCCAAGGCCACCCTGCTGGTGCAGAACGGCACCCTCCACGTCGGCGACTACCTGGTGGTGGGCGAGAACTACTGCAAGGTCAGGCGCATGACCAACGAGTACGGCAAGCAGGTCAAGTCGGCTGGCCCCTCCACCCCCGTGGCTGTCCTGGGCCTGTCCGGCGTGCCCGTGGCCGGCGACCCCTTCCGCTGCTTCCCCGATGAGAAGAAGGCCAAAGAGATTGCCACCGAGCGCGCCCAGAAGGCCCTGTCCAAGACGAACGGCAGCGGCATCACCCTGGCCAACGCCCTCTCGCGCCTGGGCGAGGGCGACGAGGAGCAGGTACTGAACCTGGTGGTCAAGACCGACACCCAGGGTACCGCCGAGGCCCTGCGCGACGCGGTCGGCAAGATCGAGGTCGAGGGCGTCAAGGTCAACCTGGTCCGCTGCGCCACCGGCGAGGTCACCGAGGGCGACGTGGTCCTGGCCGAAGCCAGCAAGGGTCTGATCATCACCTTCAACGTCCGCACCTCGACCCTGGCCGCCCAGATGGCCAAGGAGAAGGGCATCGAGATCCGCAGCTACGACATCATCTACCGCCTGCTGGACGACGTGACCAAGGCCA
Source organism: uncultured Bacilli bacterium (assembly GCA_944372245.1). Taxonomy (GTDB): domain Bacteria; phylum Bacillota_I; class Bacilli_A; order RFN20; family CAG-288; genus CAG-568. The sequence goes on along the minus strand of CALVYN010000027.1, from coordinate 14,301 downwards.
TGCGCGGCCTGCTCAAGCCCATCTTCCAGGAGGTCATCTTCGGCCACGCCGAGATCCGCGCCATCTTCAAGTCCTCCAAGGCCGGTCTGATCGCCGGCTGCTACGTCCTCGACGGCAAGATCGTCAACGCCTCCAGCGTGAGAATCTTCCGCGGCAATGACCAGGTGGAGGCGACCAAGATCTCCGCTCTGAAGCACGTGAAGGACGACATCAAGGAAGCCGCCGCCAAGACCGAGTGCGGCATCACCCTGGACTCGAGCTTCAAGTTCCAGGAGGGTGACATCATCGAGTCCTACGGCATGGTCGAGGTGAGCAGGAACGATGGCTGACAAGAAGAAGAGAATCGCGCAGCTGGTCTTTAAGAACCTCTCGGACATCATCCTGTCCGAGCTCAAGAGCCCCCTGTGCCGCCTAGCCTCAGTCAACGAGGTCAGACTCAACTCCGACAACTCCCTGGCGACCGTCTACGTGACCCACCTCGAGCCTGACCGCATCGAGCCCCTCCTCAACTACCTGACCAAGAACAAGGGCCAGATCCGCTCGATGCTGGCTAAGCGCCTGGACATCTACAAGGTGCCCGACATCGTCTTCAAGAGGGACGAGCTCTACGACCAGGGTGCCAAGATCGATAGGATCCTCGATGAGGCCCTCGCGGCCAAACCCCGGACCCTCGACGATATCCCCGATAAGAAGTAGCATCAAAAAGACCGCCAGCTGGCGGCCTTTTTTCATCTAAACAACTTATTTTTATCGATGGATTCAGATCAGCAGTCTCCGCTCCTCGGGCCCGCGGACCAGATGGGCGATCACGTAACCGATGAAGAAGAGGACGACCGTCAGGGCGAAGCCGCCGAAGTCGATACCGACATCGCGCCAGGCGGGGCCGCGGCCAGGGGTCAGAAGCTGGATGAACTCGGAGATGGCCGCGAGGGAGAAGCCGCCCACCAGGGCGCCGATGGCGCCCAGCACGCGCTGGCGGAAGGTGTGGTCGATCAGGGTGATGGCGATCATCAGGGGAATCGCGGTGATGGCGAAGAGGCTGAAGTGGCCCAGGAACTTGCGGATGAAGGCGGCGAACTGCTCGAAGGTCAGGCCCGTGCCCGCCTCGCCGCCGACCGCATCGTAGATGGGGTCAGAGACCGCGTCGGACTGGGAACCCGAGGAGGTGCCGTCCATGCCGCTCTCCACCAGGATGACGATGGCGCAGAGGAAGAAGAGAATCAGGAAGATCCAGACGGCGATCGGATGCTCCTTCGCCTGAGGTCTCGGCTTTCTATTAGTCATTTTTCAGAATCTCCAATGAAAGATTTTACTCATTAAAATCATGATGGTGATTCCCAAAATATGGGCACTTGTCTATCTGGTTCAATGAGCTCGGGGAGGAAAAAAGCCTATGAGAGTCTTCATCGCGGTCAAACTGACGGAAGAATCCGTGAATCTTCTGAGAGAGCAGCAGCAGTTTATCGCTCTGAGAAAACCCGAGAAAGCCCGCCCGCTGCCTCCCTCCTCCTTTCATCTCACCCTCCACTTTCTGGGTGAAAAGAGCCCTGAGGAGGTCGAGAAGATTCTCGATATCGTGGAGAGATACCACAGTCGGGTCGAAGGGTTGAAGCTCGACGTACAGCCCGAGACGACCGCGATGGGCTTTCGCTGTCTGACCGTCGTCTGCCAACCCGATGCTGAGGTGGAAAAGGTCTACTTGGAGATAGGAAATGATCTCGCTGGGATCCTCCCGGATTTTAAGAGACAATTCCCTCACCTGCGGCCGCACATCACCCTCTTTCGCTCCTGGTCTCAGCCCGAAAAGATTGAACTGTCGAATCCGGGCAACATAACCCTAGAGACCATCGAACTCTATCGGACCATCTCCGATGAGAGAGGGCGGTCGATCGCATACGAAATCATTGATAGAGAGCTATTAAACGGCAGAGATTAAAACCAGTTCAAAGTATTTAGAAGAAGTTGTTTTTTAAATTACTTCTTTGAAACAAAACCTCTAAGACATCTATATGAGCCAGAGCGGTCACGTCCATAGACAGCTAGAAGCTGGCCGTCAGTGCCGATACATCTAATTCGTTCAGCCGTCTGGTCGGAGAGGAAGAGGGGCGAGCCATAGCTCACTGCTTTAACTTGAGCTGGAGTCAGTTCAACGGCAGGAAGGAAGGAGAGAGCCTCGTTCATTGAGAGGACCTTTGCCGTCTTCAAGTCCTCCGGCGCACACCCAAAATCAGCCCTGAAGGGTCCAACCCTAAGCCTTCTCAGAGCCGTCAGGTGTCCAACAGTATTCAGCTTCTTAGCAACGTCCTCACCGAGTGTTCTTATATATGTGCCCTTGGAGACATCAGCCTCGAAGACCATAGTCTTTTCCTCTGAATTGAAATCTATCAGTTTGATCCTATCGATTCTGATCTTCTGCGGTGCCAGCTTAACCTGACCACCAGACCTAGCAATCTCATAGGCTCTTTTTCCATCGACATGTTTTGCGGAGTAGCTGGGTGGCAGCTGTTCGGTCTCGCCGAGGAAGGACTCAAGAACCTCTTTAATTTGCTCTAGCGATAGCTGAGGCACTGGTGCGGTCTGGATGATGGCCCCGGTGTGCTCACCGGTATCGGTCTGAGCGCCAAGAGCTAGAGTAGCTCGATAGGTCTTGGAGAGGTCCTCCATGAAGGGGAAACACTTGGTTCCACGCCCGACTCCCAATACCAAAACACCGGTAGCAAAGGGATCCAAAGTTCCGAGGTGACCGACACCGGGCTCATCCAAAACCTTCTTGGCTAGGTTGTCGACCTCCCGTGAGGTCACGCCTGCCGGCTTATCCACCACGATGATTCCATCCATGTCAAATCACCTCCGTCTCAACCCGGATAGTCTATTGCCATCATCGTTCTGGAGAAAGAGCCACCTCAAAAAAACAGAAAGAAAAATTGACAGAGTAAGTGCAAGTCCTAACGAACTTTGCACTTAGTCTGGCAATTATTTTTAGCGACAGCTGTCTGTCTAGTGCAACACCAGAAAAGAGAATGTATTCGTCATTCCTAATATGTACTTTAGCGACCGGTCGCATCCAGCGCCTCACCGAAGATGTGATTGAGTTTCCATTCCTAATAGGTACTTTAGCGACTCGAGTGGCGCATCGAATTGCTAGGGTTGTGTGTGGCCATAGGCCTAAAGTAAATTTCCTATCCTCTTTGATTAAAGAGGCTTACTATTGGCCATGCCTAAGAAGAATTAGTTGCGATATCACTTACAACTAACGTAGAAAATGTCCAATATAAAATATTCTGTTTCTTTTATAAATTCATAAAAGTTGTTTCTTTGCCTTCCTTAGCAAAAGCAAATAGCTTTTACTTAATTGTCTCCATCGCCAGAGGAGCGACGTCCTTCATGATTTCATCCATGACCTGGTTGACCTGGTCGAAATTCTTGACCCGGAAGGTGACAACGATCTTCGAGCACTTTGCTCCCTCGTGGTAGCAGCTGCCGATATCCACATCCTTGATGTTCAGTCCGAGGCGGTCGAGGATGGCAGTCACCTTACCCAGGGACATCTCGCCTCTAGGGATGACGTAGGCGAGACGCACGGTCCGCTTACCGCCCTTGCGCCGGTCCTCCAAAAACTTCAAAAGAATCAGAATCGCCAGAGCGAAGGCGGTACCGATTGCAGCTTCGATCACCAGACCTGCACCGGTGGCCATACCGATGGCCGCGGAGATCCAGAGGGTAGCAGCGGTGGTCAGGCCCTTGATCGAGAGGCCGTTCTGGAGGATTGCACCAGCGCCGATAAAGCCGATGCCGGGCACGACCTGGGCGGCGATGCGGCCCGGGTCGAAGCTCTGGTCGGAGCTGGCGAAGGCGAACTCAGAGACGATTGTGAAGATACAGGAGCCCAGACCCACGAGGATGTGGGTGCGCAGGCCAGCCGCATAGCCGTGCCGCTCGCGCTCGATGCCGACCGCTCCGCAGAGGATACAGGCGAAAGAGAAGACGATCAGGCAGTAGAGGGCAAGACCCCAGCCGTTCCATCGCGAAGCGAGATTCTCGAGCCAGCTATCCATCGCTACCTCCTCCTTTCGTGAGAGAGGATAGCAAGAAAAGCTGCATTTTGAAAGGGCTTACAAAGGCTTATTTCCTACTTTAATCGCCTAGAGCAAGAAACGCTTGGACCGCTTCGCACCGACGCAGATCAGCGCGATGCCGACCGCGAGAAAGACCGCGCCGAAGCCGAAGAAGAACAGGGCGTTGATCAGAAAGCCCAGCGAGCTGGAGCGGTCACCTCCAGCGGTGACAAAGACGGGCTGGCGCGTGAACTGGATGGCGTGGAAGCCCCCAAAGACACAGACCAGGATGCCGATCACCAGCAGGATGACACCCAGCGCGACCAGCCAGGGGCGGGCGATAGCCGCTCTTCTATTCTCCCTCATAGGCGATGAATTCCCCCTTTCCGTCATCCTCAGCCCAGCCGATCTGGCCGGTCAGGGCCGGCAGATAGTCAACCTCAGCCTCCGGTTCATCCAGAAGGAGGTCGTAGATCTTCCCTGGGGTCACCGTTCCTGAGACTTCCAGCCGCTCCGCCTCCGGGCGGCAGAGGTTGAAGAGGTTGAGGGCCAGATAGGAGCAGTTCTTAAACAGCGACCAGTAATCGTGGTCGTAGAGATACTCGTTGATGGCGTTTAGGGCCGAGGCGGAGAAGTCCTGGTCGAGCGAGAGGCGGCCCTCGTACCGCCCCTTCTCGTTCATGTAGTAATTCTCGATGTTGTACCAGAGGCCGAAGTGGCCCGACATCGACCAGGAGCCGATGGTGACCGTCTCCTGGGGTTGGAGTCTGTACCCGCCCACCTGATAGGCCTCGTCGGTCAGATTGGTCACGCCCACGAAGGCGTGGCCCAGGTTCATCGTCCCGGGCACCCGCTCGGAGTCGCCGTTGAAGGCGAAGAGCGTGATGGCTCCGACGGTCTCCCCCGAGAGGTTCACCCGGGGCAGCGCCTCGCTGCAGGCGGTCAGAGCCAGGGTGAGGGGGAGGATGATCGCTCTCTTGAATCTCATGATATTCACCTCGCTTCAGTCGTCTCTCTTCTCGTCGGTGTTCTCGTCGGGCCAGATCAGATCTCTCAAACGCCTCACCCTCCTAAAGCCCCGCGGGAATCTTCCCTCGAGGACGAAGGGATAGCGGCAGGCCTCCCACCAGGGGATGACATACTGGACCAATGCGACCCAGAGCATCGTCAGATTCGAGAGTATCAGACCGAGTTGGAAACCCCGATCCACGAACCTGATAACTATATGATGCTCCCCCGGTTCAAACCCGTTCAAGCTCACCTGAGAGAAGATCTCAGTCGAGCGGGAGACGGGCAGATTCACCCCGTCGATCGCCACGCGGAGGCCCGACTCATAGGGCACGCCGATGAAGAGGTTGTAGGGGTGGTCCTCCGTCAGGGTCAGAGTGCCCTCCATCCTGGAGGAGCCCTCCCAGGTCATGGTGTCCTTCACGCTGTTGGCTCTCAGTGTGGAGGCGACCTCCGAGAGGAGGTCCAGGTTCTCGAAGTAGATGCCATCCCGGACCTCCAGGTTATCGTAGGGGGCATCGAAGCGGACCTGGAGGAGGTGGCGACCGGCGGTCATGGGGAAGGAGACGATGCCATCCTTCCAGTAGGTGCCGTTGTCGATGGCGTGGCCATCCATGAAGTAGTGCACGTCAGCGCTGTCGACATAGAGGTCCTTGAAGTACCAGTAGGCCGGCATCGTGCCGTCGCTCTCGAAGCTGTAGGCCAGAACGCCACCCGCCTCGATGTCGAAGGTCGGGATGATGCGGGTGATGCCGTAGCGCTGATAGGCTGCCACCTTGACCAGGGTCACCCGGCTGTTGGCCTGGAGGGTTCCCCGATGCTCGCCGGAGGGGACATAGTCCTCCGTCACCTCGCTCGGGCCCTCGTAGTCGAAGGCCACCTTCTCGAAGATGTGGCGCTCCTGGGCCGTATCGGTCAGCATCAGGTCGGGCAGCAGCTGCTGGATGATGCGGTCCTGCCACTCGAACTGGTTGATCCAGTAGTAGGGCTGTCCCGCCTCGGTCACGTGCTCGGCGCCGGCCCAGTAGCCCCGGATGGTCTCCTGCCCCTCCGCGGCGAAGGCCAGGGGGAACTGATAGGGGTTCTCGTAGTAGATGACGCCGCTGGCCGAGGGCAGATCCAGCGGGGTGAGCAGGGACTGGAGGTGGAAGCCGGGATTGTCGCCCCGGTCGAGGATGTAGCGGATGGAAAGCAGGGAATTGGCAGTCAGGGTCGTTCCGTAGGAGTAGCCGGAGAAGTAGCTGTTGGAGCTCATGCCCAGCAGCTTGTGGAAGTTCTGCTGGTCCCTCCGATCGGTCGAGGAGAAGACGGAGACGCCGTCGTAGCCGAAGTAGAGCGGGTCGTTGTCGATCAGGTTGGTAGAGGGCATGGCGATGAAGGTGTTCTCCATGCGGTAGGCCGCATCCTCGCCGGCGTAGGCCTGGATGGTGTCCACGTCGGTCTGGAAGGCCTCAGCCTCGCGGTACTCCTCGCTCCTGTTGTACTGGCGGTCAGCGACGTTGGTCTCGATCACGTGGTCGGTGTTTAGATACATGCCATAGCAGGACATGAAGGCCACAAGGGCCGAGGCCCCGACTCCCGCCCAGCGGCCGTAGCGGCCCGCCACCTTCTCGATCTTGGGATAGGGGATGAAGCGCGCTCCGACCCTGCGCTTTAGAGCTTCAGGGACAAACCTCAGAAGCAGAGCCAGGGCGAAGGTCGCCAGATAGATGGCCAGACCCGCCCGGCTCAAGGTCAGCTTGTATCCATCGTAGGGAACATAGAGGAAGGCGGTGGCGATGCCGATACCCAGCCAGATGAGGGGCACGATGAAGGCCAGGGGCGGGACGCTGTCGATCTCGGAGTAGCCCTCCGCTCCCAGCATCACCAGGATGAAGGCGCAGACGAAGGCGTAGCGGCAGTTGAACATGGTGGGGACCGCCCCGCCGTGCATCATGGTGTCCAGGGGCATGAAGATGAGGACGAAGAGATAGACCATAACCAGGCCCAACCGGGTGATGCGCCTCCTGGGATCCACCCGCCTAGCGAAGAAGAACAGCGAGGCAAAGACCAGGGTCACCCCGCCCACGAAGATGCCGACGAAGGAGTCGTAGGCATAGGTGCCGACCTCGTGACCGAAGCCGCCATAGCTGCCAGTCAGAAGGTTTCTAATCAGATCGAAGGGATTTCTGAGACCCTGGGCCAGGTTGAAGCCGACCTTGGTCCCTTCCATGCCCGTCAGGAGCGACTGCCACAGAGGGAGCGCGATGAGACCGCCCGCCAGAGAGGCCACAGCGAAAGTGAAGATCGGACCCAGGCGGTCCGAGCGGGTCGAGCGGATGAGGCCCATCCCCTGGACGCTGTGCGAGCGCTCGAAGTAGCAGGTGAAGAAGTAGATGACCGCGAAGGCGCAGACCATGAAGCCGATGTACCAGGAGGTGATGAGGGCGTAGGCCAGCGCGGTCACGTAGATGAAGTAGCGCCGCTGGGCGGCGATCCGCTCCACGCCCAGAGCCACCATGGGCAGCACCAGGAAGCCGTCGAGCCAGAAGAGGTCCCAGCTGTAGACCACGGCGAAGCCGCACAGGGCGTAGGCCACGGCGAAGCCGACGTTGGCTAAGCCGTTGCGGGCCGTCGCCTCGCGCCGCATGAGAAAGACCCCGCAGACCGCCCCAGCCACCGCCAGCTTGAGGATCTGGATCCAGACCATAAGGACCTCGACCGGCGCGCTGGGGAAGATCACTAGGAGGAGATTGAAGGGCGAGAAGAGGTAGTAGCTGACCAGGGAGAGCATGTTGCCGCCGTAGAACTTCCCCAGGTCGTAGAAGAGGTCGCCCTCCCCCTGAAGTATCCGTCTCAGCGTCCGAAAGAAGGGGACGTACTGGGAGATGGAATCGGAGAGCATGCCCGTGTAGGGATGGTCGGCATCGGGATGGCCCGTCAGGGCGATCCCGGCGCCGGAGAAGACGGCGCAGAGGATGGCCAGGGCGATGATGAAGGCCAGAGCGGGCACGAGAAAGGAGAGGATGTCGCTGGAGCGCTTGCGCGCCTGGGCGCAGAGCTGATTCCACGAGCGAAAAGCGATCCTCTCCTCCATAATCCAATTCCTCCGCTTTATTTAGAGACTCATTATAACCGCTAGAGAATACCCTTCTCCATCAGCGCCTGGCGGAGCTGGTCCGAGGCGGCGAAGTCCTTCTTAGCCCGGGCGGCCTGATAGTCGGCATAGAGCTGGCGGTCCTCGGCCGTGACCATCAGAGGCTCGCAGTAGATGCCGAGGAGGTCAAACAGCTTGGTCAGAGTGGCCGCAGAGGCGACCAGCTGGTCGGAGGTCACACGGGGATTCCTAAGCAGGGTCAAGGCCTTCCTCACCTCGCGCTCGAGGACGGTGACCGCATTGGCGATATTCAGATCGTCGCAGAGATAGCCGAGCGCCTCGTTGAAAGCATCCTGGTCATAGGTCTCAGAATCGTAGGGAGCATCAAGCAGCTGAATCCGCGCCTGGAGGCGGTGCAGGGCGCCTATGTAGCGGGTCGCGGTCTCCTCCGCCTGCTCGATGGCCTCGTCGGAGTAGGCGATGGGGGAGCGGTAGTGGGTCGAGTAGAAGAAGAGGCGCAGGGCGTTGCCGGAGTGCTTGGCCAAAAGGTCCTTGGCCAGGACGACGTTGCCCAGGGACTTGGACATCTTCTCGCCCTTGGCCGCGGTCAGAAAGCCCACGTGCATCCAGATGTTGGCCAGCGGGGTGCCGTCGTAGCCGATGCTCTGGGCCCGCTCGTTCTCGTGGTGGGGGAACTTCAGGTCGAAGCCGCCGCCGTGGATGTCGATTACGGGCTGGTGGAAGACGGTCTTGATCATCGTCACGCACTCGGTGTGCCAGCCGGGGCGGCCCCGGCCGAAGGGGCTATCGAACTTGATGCCCTCATCGTCGGTCAGCTTCCACAGGGCGAAGTCGCGCAGGTCATGCTTGACCTCGTTGATGGCGATGCGCTTGCCCGCCTGGTTCTCGTCGGGCTTGACGTGGGAGATGGCGCCGTAGTCGCTGACCTCGTCGACTGCGAAGAAGACGTCGTTGCCGGCCCGGTAGGCAAAGCCGTTATCCAGGAGCTTGGCGATGAAGTCCTCCATGGCACCGATGGTCTCGCTGGCCTTGGGGTGGGCGTAGAGGGGGACCAGGTGCAGGGGGGCTAGGCAGTCCTCGTAGGCCTTGATGTAGTAGGCGGAGAGCTCCTGCTCGCTCCGCCCCTCGCGCTGGGCCTCGGCGATGATCTTGTCGTCGATATCGGTGTAGTTGCTGACCGCCTTGACCTTGAGGCCGCTGGCCTGGAGCGCCCTGATCAGGACGTCGAAGACGATGACGGGGCGGACGTTGCCCAGGTGGACATAGTTGTAGACCGTGGGTCCGCAGTAGTAGAGGGTGACGGTCCCGGGTTCGATCGGAGTGAGGTCGACGCGGTCGTTGCGCGCCGAGTCGAATAGCCTGATGCTGGTTTTCATGTTTCTTGCCTCCTAGATCTTGGCGGGCTGGGGCGCGACCTCGAGGTCGCGCAGCTCCCGCTCGAGGTTCTGCAGCCGATACATATCGTAATATGTCCCCCGCATAGCGATGAGCTCATCGTGCGTGCCGGTCTCGACGATCCGGCCCTGGTCGACCACGTGGATGCAGTCGGCATCCTTGATGGTGGAGAGGCGGTGGGCCACGATGACCATGGTGCCGAGAGTCCTCAACCGCTTGAGCGAGGACTGAATCACCACCTCGGTCTCGGTGTCGATGTTGGCGGTCGCCTCATCCAGGACCATGACCGAGGGGCGGTGGTAGACCGCCCGGGCGAAGGAGATGAGCTGCCGCTGGCCGACGGAGAAGTTGTTTCCCCGCTCCAGGACCGGAGAATCGTAGCCCCCGGGCAGGGCCAGGATGAAGGGTTCGGCCCCGACGGTGCGCACGGCGCGCCGCAAGCGGTCCCGGTCGACCTGCTCGTCGAAGAGGGTGATGTTGTCTGCGATGGTGCCCGAGAAGAGGAAGACGTCCTGCATCATCTGGGAGATGTTGGCCCTGAGGCTCTCGATGGTCACGGTGGAGATGTCGATCCCGTCGATGAGAATCCGGCCCTTCTGGGGGATGATGTTTCTGACGATCAGGCCGATGATGGTCGACTTGCCCGCGCCGGTGGCCCCGACGAAGGCCGCGGTCTCGCCGGGCCGGACGTGGAAGCTGACATCCTTGAGAACCCACTCCTCGCCGACGTAGGCGAACCAGACGTGCTCGAAGACGATGTCGCCCTTGACCGGGGAGACGATCTGGGGATTGGCCAGGGCGATGGGATTGTCTCCTTCCAGCGCCTCGATCGGCTGGGCGTCGGGGGCGTCCTCGACCGAGGGCTTGACCGAGAGGAGCGCGCTGACGCGCTCGGCGGAGGTCAACACGTTCTGGAGGTTGTTGAACAGCTCGGCCATCTCCTGGATGGGGGAGAAGAAGCTGCCGGTGTAGCCGTACATGTTGTAGAGGTCGCCGGCGATGAAGGGCTGACCGGTGCCGACCACGATGTCGCCCGCGGGGATGACATAGCCGACGCCGAAGCCGATGACGAGGACAGCCGCAGTCATCTGGAGGAAGAACATCAGGGGCTGGTAGAAGGAGAAGATGTCGATCTGGCGCAGGTAGGCCTTCCTGAGATTATCGTTGCGCCGCTCGAACTCGGCCGCCTTCTCGCTCTCGCGGTCGAAGGCCTTGATGGTCCGCATGCCCGAGATCGACTCGGACAGGAAGCCGTTGATCTCCGAGCGCTGGCGGCGCTGCTGGCGGAAGTAGGGGCGCACCCTGCGGCGGAAGTAGAAGGAGAGGAAGAAGACGATCGGCAGCATGCCGACGAAGATCAGAGCCAGCTTCCAGGAGATGAAGAAGGCCATGGCCCCGGTCATCGCGATGCTCAGGACGTCGCGGGCGAAGTTGACGACCATGTCGGTGAAGAAGGAACTCAGGCCGCGGCAGTCGTTGGTGATCCTGGTGATGTACTTGCCCACGGGCAGGGCGTTGATCTGGGCCAGGGAGAGCGACTCGACGTGGGCGAAGAGGTCGTCCCTGATCTTCGTGACGATCTCCTGACCCAGGGTGTAGAAGGTGATACCGTTGAAGTAGATGGCGACGATGACCACCACGACGATGGCGGCATAGATGCCGCAGTACATTCCGATCGGGCCGAAGTTTAGCTCGGCCAGAGGCACATCCGCCTGGGACAGGTAGTTGATGATCAGACCCTGGATGCGGGGGAGGAAGACAAAGCCCAGGGTGATGAAGACATCCAGCAGCAGGGCGAAGAGGAACTTCCAGATGTAGGGGCGCACGTAGGGGAGGAAGGGCTTGATGATGGCCATGTCCCTGAGCTTGAACTGCCCCTGGTCCATGGCGTTCTCGAAGTCCTCCTGAGCCTTGAGGGCTCGCATCATCTCGCGGACGCCGAGGTCGTTCTCCTCGGCCTGGGGCTCACAGGCGGGGGATTCTCTCTCTTTCTCTTCCATCAGTTCATCTCCCTCTCGAGCGCTTGCAGCTCGTACATCTTGTGATAGACGGGACAGGTTTTAAGCAGCTCCTCGTGCTTGCCCACACCGACCAGACGGCCCTCGTCCAGGACGAGGATGCCATCGAGGCTCTCGACGGCGGATAGGCGGGAGGAGATGATCAGGGTGGTCCGGCCCCTCCGCTTCTGGGCGATGTTGGCCAGGATCTGCTTCTCGGTGATGGCATCGACGGCCGAGACCGAGTCATCCAGGATCAGAATGGCCGGGTCGCGGATGACCGCGCGGGCCATGCTGATGCGCTGGCGCTGGCCGCCCGAGACCGACTTGCCCCGCTCGCCCACCAAGGTCTCATAGCCCTGGGGCAGCTGGCGGATGTTGGCGTCGACATCGGCGAAGCGGGCCGCCTCGTAGATGGCCTCGGGGGTCGGGTGGTCGCTTCCGAAGGCGATGTTGCCAAAGATCGTGTCGGAGAAGAGGAAAGCATCCTGGGCGACCGCGGCGACGCCCTGGCGCAAGGCTCTGCCGCTCCAGTCGTTGATGTCGCGCCCGTCGACATAGAGCATCCCGGGCTCGACGTTATAGAGCTTCATCAGCAGGTTGAGCAGCGACGACTTGCCCGAGCCGGTGCGGCCGACCACGCCCCAGGTCTCGCCGTGGTGGATGGTGAAAGAGATGTCCTTGAGGGCCGGGAGGTTCTCCGCGTCGGGGTAGACGAAGGAGAGGTGGCGATACTCGATATCGCCCACGACCTTACCGGAGTAGAGGCTCTCCGAGTCGACCAGGTCGGACCGGGTGTCCAAGATCTCGCCGATACGGTTGAGCGAGGCCTTGCCGCGCGAGGTCAGATCGACCAGAAGAGTCAGGGCCGACAGGGGCCAGATCAAGCTGGAGTAGTAGCCGTAGAACTCGGTCAGACGGCCAGCCGCATCCGCGCCGCTAGCGAAGGGAGCCACGCCGGGGAAGACCAGATCCGGGGTCAGGGCGAAGTAGCCGCTGACCAGCATGATGGCTAGGACCGTGGCGTAGATGAGGAAGTTGATGCCGACGTTGGAGGTCAGCTGGGAGAAGCGGAAGTAGCGGACGTTGGAGAGCTTGAGCTTGCCGTTTAGCTGGGCGAAGCGGCGCATCTCCACCCCCTCGCGCACGAAGGCCTTGACCACGGCCAGGCCGGTCAGGGACTCCTGGGCCAGGTCGGACATGTTCTGAAAGTCCTGCTGGCAGACGTTCCAGCGCCTGGTCTCGCCCTTCATGATGAAGAAGGAGCACAGGACCATGGCCGCGATCGGCAGCAGGCAGACCAGCGCCAGGACCCAGTGCTCGATGAACATGAAGACCAGGCAGGCCAGGCCCATGAAGATCGCGTCGATCAGAAAGATCAGACCCTGGCTGGTGCAGGCGGAGATATCCTCCAGGTCGTTGGTGAAGTAGGCCATCAGACCGCCGGTCTTCTGCTTGGCGAACCAGGAGACCGAGAGGGTCTGGATGTGGCGATACATCTCCGCGCGTAGGTCGCACTCGACCATCTTGCCCACGCGGTTGACCGTCAGACGCCAGCCGATGCGGCCGAGCGTGATGAGGATGCCGATGATGAAGATGGCGGTGCAGACGTAGCCCAGGGTCATCTCAAACCAGGAGCCGTCCCAGCGGATGGCCATGGTGGCGAAGGCGTCGAAGGTGGTGGGGTCCAGGGCGGTGATCATCTCGCCCACCAGGAGGGGAACCAGCAGCTGGACGAAGTCGACGACCAGGAGACAGATGGTTCCAATCACGAATAGATACCAATATTTTTTATAGTATTTATTAATGTGAGATCCAAATATCATCTTCGATACCTCAGATGGAATCGGCAGCCGGTCCCTCCGCGCGCTCGACCACATCCACGACCTGGACATCCAGGTCGTAGGTGTCGGCATTGACCACCTTGGCCCTGACGATGTCGCCGGGGTGGAGCTCCGTGGAGGAAAAGACGTAGAGCTTGCCGTCGATGTCGTCGGGCGCGAACAGATCGGAGATGCCGCGATAGGCCATGTTGCCCTCGTCGTAGCCGGTGATCAGGACCTTGTACTCCCTCCCGATGCGAGCCCGGTTCAGCTCGAGGGAGATCGAGGCCTGCAGCTTCATCAGCGCATCGAGCCGCTGCTTCTTGACCTTGGCCGGCACCTGGTCGGGGAAGCGGTAGGAGGGGGTGCCCTCCTCGCGGTTGTAGATGAAGGCGCCGAGGTGGTCGAAACGCTCGCGCTCGACGAACCTAAGCAGCTGCTCGAAGTCCTCGTCGGTCTCGCCGGGGAAGCCGACCATCATGGTCGTGCGCAGGACGATGTTGGGACACTTCTGGCGCACCTTGTCCAGCAGCTGGATGTAGTCGGCCTGGCAGCCGCGGCGGTTCATCCGCTTGAGGATGTGGTCCGAGGCGTGCTGCAGGGGCAGGTCGAAGTAGGGGGTGAGCGAGCGGCCCTGCGCGGCGTAGAAGTCGATGAGGCTGTCGGGGATCTCATCGGGGTAGAGGTACATCAGCTTGGCGAACTCGAACCGCTTGTGGCTCAAGACGTGGCTGACCAGCTCGGTCAGCGAAGAATCGATGTCGCGCCCGTACATCGAGGTGTCCTGAGCGATCAGGGTCACCGAGCGGATACCCGCCTTCTCCATCCGGTCCATCTCGGTGTCCAGGATGTTCAGAGGCACGGACTTGAAGCGGCCGCGGATGTAGGGGATGGCGCAGAAGGTGCAGAAGTCGTTGCAGCCCTCG
>CALVYN010000026.1 GCA_944372245.1 uncultured Bacilli bacterium | reverse complement strand
GTTACGGTATCCGCGTACATGATCACATGGCCCTCCGCGTTCCTGGCCGCCCGGCCGATGGTCTGGATCAGCGAGGTCTCCGAACGGAGGAAGCCCTCCTTGTCCGCGTCCAGGATCGCCACCAGGCCGATCTCCGGAATATCCAGCCCCTCCCTCAGCAGGTTGATGCCGACGACGCAGTCGTAGTCGCCCTTGCGGAGCTTGTAGATGATCTCCGCCCGCTCCATCGTCTTGATCTCGTGCTGGATGTGAGCCACCTTGAGGCCCTGGCTCTGGAGGTACTCGGCGAGGTTCTTCGCATCGCGGATGGTCAGGGCGATGACCAGGGCGCGCTGGTTGCGCTCCTTGCGCTTTCTGATCTCCTCGGTCAGGTCGTAGACGGGGTTGACGGAGTTGAGGCGGACCTCGATCTCGGGATCGACCAGGCCGGTGGGGCGGATGATCTGCTCGACCTTCTGGTTGTTGGTCTGCTTCAGCTCGTAGTCGCCGGGGGTGGCGGAGCAGCAGATGGCGTTCTTGACCTTGCTCTCGAACTCCTGGAAGTTCAGGGGGCGGTTATCCAGAGCCGAGGGCAGGCGGAAGCCGTAGTCGACCAGGCTCTTCTTGCGGCTCTGGTCGCCGGCGTACATGCCGCCGACCTGGGGGATGGTCACGTGGGACTCGTCGACGAAGAGGATGAAGTCGTCGGAGAGGTAGTCGAACAGTGTGTAGGGCGTCTGGCCCGGCTTGCGCCCGTCGAGGTGGCGGGCGTAGTTCTCGATGCCGGGGCAGATGCCGAAGTCCTCCAGGGCGGCCAGGTCGTTGTCGGTTCGCATCTTCAGCCGCTCCTCCTCCAGGGGCTTGCCCTCCCTGCGGAAGTACTCCAGCCTCTCGGCCAGCTCCTGGCGGATGTTGGGAATCGCCCGCTGCACGCGGTTGAACGAGGAGGCGTGCTCGTAGGCGGGGAAGACGGGATAGCCCTCGTAGGTGTGGATGATCTCGCCGGTCAGAGGCTTGACCTCGGTGATCTCGGCGATGGTGTCATCCTCGGCGTAGACTCTGATGATGACCGAGCTCTCGTTGTTGGAGGGGGGCATGAACTCCAGGAGGTCGCCCTGGACTCTAAACTTGCCCGGCTGGAGGCTCAGATTGTCGCGGTGATACTGGGCAGAGACCAGTTTTCTGCTGATATCCTGGGGATCGTACTCCTCTCCAACTCGCAGGGTGAAAGCGAGGTTGCGATACTCGTCAGGGTCGGTCAGACCGAAGATCGAAGCGACGGTGGCGACCACGATGGTGTCGTGGCGCTCCAGGAGGGAGTTGACCGCCGCCGCGCGCATCATCTCCAGCTCCATGTTCATCATGACGCGCTTGTCGATGTAGGTGTCGGTCTTGGGGATGTAGGCCTCGGGCTGATACAGGTCGAAGTTGGAGATGAAGAACTCGACGCGATTGTGGGGGAAGAGCTCGCGGAACTCGCCGTACTCCTGGGCCGCCAGGGTCTTGTTGTGGACCAGAACCAGGGCCGGGCGCTGGGTGCGCTCGATGACGTTGGCCATGGTGAAGGTCTTGCCGGTGCCGGTCGCACCCAAGAGGACCTGCCACTTGCGGTTCTCCTCTAAGCCCTGCACCAGCTGGTCGATGGCCTGGGGCTGGTCGCCGGTCGGGGCGAACTTCGAGACGATCTTGAACGGATGTGAACAATCCATGCCTAACCCTCCTTGTCGGCGCAAAGCTAGAGAGCCTGCGCTGAGCCTATTTTGAATCGACTGTAAGATTTTTTCTTTAATGCCGCGATGTAACCGCTTTGTAACCGCATTCCTGACGCGCGTACGTGCGATTAGTGATTCCTACTTATTCTAAGGGAGTATAAACTCCACAGCCGCTTAGAGGTGAGTGGAGAATCGGACTATGCAGCATGAAGAGCACGGCGATCGCAGGCTGAGCAGAGCGCTCATCCTGCGCATCATCATCCTGGGTCTCACCCTGGCGATCGGCCTTTTGGCCGGTGGCCTGGTCTGGGGCCTCGCGGGCACGCCCGCCCTCTTTGGCTCCTTCCTCATCAGCTATCCCTTCACGGTGGCCATCGCCTTTCTGACGGGCTGGACCGGGGACATCCTGGAGAAAAAGCTCAGGACCAGGGGCTATCTCGCCCTGGTCGGCCGCTTCGTCGCCGCCCTGGCCAGCATCGGCTTCTCCCTCCTCTTTCTCTACCTCACCCACAGCGACTATCTCTATCTGTTGACCGCGCCCACGACCATCCTCTTCGGCTATCTTTCCGGCATCCTGGGCGCGCGAGAGGAGGTGAGAGCGAGTGAATCTTAATCACGCGATCGAATTCCCCACCTGGAACGATATCCCGCCCGAGTTTCTGACCTCGGTGATCGCCCTCCTGATCATCGCGATCCTCGCCCTGGTCGTGCGGGCGCGCCTGAAGTCCTACGATCCCCTCAAGCCGCCCAGGGGCATCCTCTATGCGGCTGAGGAGCTGGTCGGCTTTGCCGATCGGCAGGTCCAGTCGATGATGGGACCGGCCTTCGACGGCTTCGGCGGATACATCCTGGTCCTGGGACTGTACATCTTCATCAGCTTCATCCTCGGCTTCATCGGCATCCCCAACGTCTTCCAGCCGGGCTCGGAGAAGTTTCTAGCGCCGCTTCCCAACCCTTTCACCAATACCGCGATGCCGCTGTCTATCGCCCTGCTGACCTTCTTCTGGATCCACTTCACGGCGATGCGGTACAAGGGCTGGGGCTACTTCAAGCGCTACACCGAGCCGTTCGCCGTCTTTCTGCCCATCAACCTGGTGACCATGTGGTCGCCGGTCCTCTCGCTGACGCTGCGTCTGTTCGGCAACGCCCTGGCGGGCTTCTGCGTCGTGACCCTCGTCTACACCGGGTTCGAGTACGCCTTCACCACCGTCGGTGTCGGTCTGGCCCTCACCCCGCTGCTGGCCCCGATCGTCCACCTCTACTTCGACGTCTTCGACGGCCTGATCCAGCTGACGGTCTTCTGCATGCTGACGATGATGAACGTCGCGGCCGAGTACGTCTCCCCCGAGGAGCTGGCCGAGGCCAAGAGGGCTCAGGAGGAGAAGCGGGCGCAGCGCCAGAGGCGGCGGATGAGCCGGCGCTCCGCTGGCGCGCCTCGCGCCTAGTCGATTCGATAATCCGTTGGAAAACACCTGAATCAAGGAGGAAAAAATTATGGAGCAGTATATCGCTCTGGGTATCGCCTGCGTGGCGATGGGTCTGGTCGGCATCGGCGAGAGCCTCGTGGCCATGAAGGCCATGGAGTCGATCGGCCGCAACCCCACCGCGGCCAAGGACGTGCGCTCGACCCTGATCATCTCCATGGGTCTGGTCGAGTCCATCGCCATCTACATCCTGGTCGTGGCCATCCTCATGGCTTTCGCCATCTAGGTCTGAGATTTCTCACTCTAGCCGCAAGGCTCTAAAGGAGGTCGAAGCATGTCAATCAAGAAGCGAATCGCCCTGGCGGGGTGTGGCGCCCTCTGCGCTCTGCCCCTCACCTCCTGCGACACCTCGAAGCTCAGCGACGAGCTGGCCAACACCGTCGAGGGTATCATCCCCAACCTCTATGTCGTCATCGCCCAGATCCTGATCTTCTGCGCCGTCTGCGCCCTCGTGATCTTTCTCGCCTACAAGCCTCTGAGGAGGAAGATCGCCGAGCGCAAGCAGCACATCGCCGACAGCATCGCCCAGGCCGAGCAGGACAAGGACCAGGCTAAGGTCGAGCTGGAGAAGGCGGCCCAGGTGGTCGCCTCGGCCCAGGCGGAAGCCGGCCAGATCATCCAGCACGCCCAGGCGGTGGCCGAGGAGAACGCCGCCCAGGCCCAGCGCGAGCTCTCCGCCTCGATCGAGCAGCAGCGCCAGCAGGCCCACCGCGACATCGAGGACGAGCGGCAGAAGATGCTCAAGGAGGCCCACGAGCAGATCGTCACCACCGCCCTGGATGCCTCCAGGCAGATCCTCGGACGCGAGATCTCCGTCGAGGACAATCGGAAGCTGGTCGACGACTTCATCGACCAGATCGCTGGAGGTCGGGAGAAGCAATGAGCGACCGCGAGGTCCTCTCCAGGGTAGCTGACGGCCTAGTCCAGGTCGCCAAGTCCCACGGGGTGTTCGGCGTCTACCGCGAGGATCTGAAGTTCTTCGAGTGGGTCTGCCACCAGAACGAGGGGCTCATCCCCTTCCTGAATTCCCCCTCGGTCGACCTGAAGGACAAGTACAAGGCCCTGGACAACATCTTCGGCGAGCTTCTAGTCCCCGAGGTGCTCGCCTTCATCAAGATCCTCGTCAGGGATCACATCATCGACAGCTTTCCCCAGATCCGCCAGGAGTACAACCGCCTGGCGGACGAGGACGCCAATCTGGCCGAGGGCGAGCTCTATACGCCCTTCGCCCTGGATCAGGCGGTGGTGCACCGGCTCGAGCGGGCCTTCTCCCACCGCCTCGGCCGCCGCGTGATACTGACCCAGATCCCCGAGCCCGGCCTGTTGGCCGGCATCCGCGTGGTCCTCTTGGGCCGGGAGTACGAATACTCGATCGACACGCTGATCGAGAACGCCAAGAGGGCGGCGCTGAAGAAGGAAAAGGAGGGTGGACAGGATGGCCGATAACATCAAGCTCAACTCGATCTCCGACCTCGTCCAGCGCGAGATCGAGAAGTACACCCACCACGTGGAGACCGAGGATATCGGTCAGGTGGTCAGCGTGGGCGATGGCATCGCCACCGTCTACGGTCTGGACGGCGCAATGTACGGAGAGCTGATCCAGTTCTCCGACGACGTCTACGGTATGGCGATGAACCTCGAGCAGAACAGCGTCGGCTGCGTCCTCTTCTCGGACGAGAATGGCATCCGCGAGGGCGACGTCTGCCACCGCACCCGCCGGGTGGTCAGCGTGCCCGTCGGCGACGCCCTCCTGGGCCGCGTGGTCGACGCGCTGGGTCACCCCATCGACGGGCGCGGCCCCATCGCCAGCGAGGGCGAGCGGCCGGTGGAGATGCCCGCTCCGGCCATCATGGACCGCCAGCCGGTCAACGAGCCTCTGCAGACCGGCATCAAGGCCATCGATGCCATGATCCCCATCGGCAAGGGCCAGCGCGAGCTGATCATCGGCGACCGCCAGACGGGCAAGACCGCGCTGGCGATTGACACGATCATCAATCAGCGCGGAAAAGATGTCTATTGCATCTACTGTGCGATTGGACAGAAGAATTCTTCTATCGCTCAGATCGTGGATAAGCTGAAGCAGCACGACGCTCTCAAGTACACCTGCATCGTCGATGCCTCGGCCAGCGAGCCGGCCCCCATGCTCTACATGGCCCCCTATGCCGCCGTCTCGATCGCCGAGCACTGGATGCGGCAGGGCCGCGATGTCCTGGTCGTCTACGACGACCTGAGCAAGCACGCGGTGGCCTATCGCACCCTCTCCCTGCTGCTCAAGCGCGCCCCGGGCCGCGAGGCCTACCCCGGCGACATCTTCTACCTCCACTCGCGCCTTCTGGAGCGCTCCTGCCGCCTCAAGGACGAGCTGGGCGGCGGTTCGATTACCGCCCTGCCCATCGCTGAGACCCAGGCGGGCGACATCTCCGCCTATATCCCCACCAACCTGATCTCGATCACCGACGGCCAGATCTTCTTGAACACTGACCTCTTCAACCAGGGCCAGCGCCCGGCCATCGACTCGGGCCTGTCCGTCTCCCGCGTCGGCTCCGCCGCGCAGACCAAGGCGGTCAAGTCCGTCTCGGCCAACCTGAGGATGGAGCTGGCCTCCTATCGCGAGATGCTGGACTTCGCCCGCTTCGGCTCCGATCTGGACCCGGCGACCAAGCGCATACTCACCCACGGCGCCGTCCTGATGGAGGTGCTCAAGCAGAAGCAGTACATGCCCTTCTCCCAGGCGCAGGAGGTCTTGGATATCTACGTGGCTCAGTCCGGCCAGCTCGACGATGTGGCCCCGGCGGATATCCACCGCTACCTGAAGGTCCTCGACGGCGTGATGGACGCCCACCACGCGGATATCTACGCTGCCATCGAACAGACCGGCCAGCTGACCGACGAGGAGCGCCACACCATCGACCAGGCCTTCGCCACCGTCAAGGAGACCCTGGCCCGGGAGGGAGCTAAGTAGCGATGGCCCAGTCCATGCTCTCGATCAAGCAGCGGCTCAACACCGTCGCTTCGATCCGCAAGATCACCAATGCGATGAAGCTCATCGCAGCCTCGCGCCTGGTGCGCCTGCAGGGCAACCTGCGGGGTGCTAAGCACTATCAGGCGGGGATGGATGCCTGCCTTCAGGCCTGTTTGGCGAGCGTGGACTTTGCTAAGAATCCCGCTACCCCCTCCTGCATGCGGATCAACGAGAGCGAGCGGGACCTCTATATCGTCGTGACCTCGAACCTGGGCCTGTGCGGGGCCTACAACGCCGAGATCTTCCGCCTGCTGGAGGGGCGTCTGACAGACAGGGACGACGCCATCTTCATCGGCGAGCACGGCCTGCGCCACTTCGAGACGGCGGTCGGCCACGCCTATGAGGACTTCCTCCACCTGGGCGACACCCTCGCCTTCGCCGAGGTCAACCGCTTCCGCCACTTCGCTGACCACCTCTATCTCCAGGAGAGGTACCGCACGGTCTACATCGCCTATACTGAGCCGGTAAACTCCATCGTTACTAAACCCGTTATCAAGAAGTTGTTTCCTCTGATTCCACAAGAGGATACGAGCAGGATTCCACCGCAAATCGATTTTGATCCCAACCCGGTCTCGGTCGCTGATCAGATCGTCCCCCACTGGCTGGATGCCGAGCTGTACTGCTGCCTGCTATCGGCGGCGGTCAGCGAGCAGACCTGCCGGCGCAACTCGATGGACAGCGCCACCGACTCGGCGGACGACCTGATGAAGGAGCTCAGGCTCCAGGTCAACAAGATGCGCCAGCAGCGCATCACCCAGGAGATCACCGAGGTCGTCTCGGGATCATCCAGATCGTAGGAGGCAGAAAGACATGATCGAGGAGAGAATGATCGATCCGGCGCACCGCGAAGCGGAGACCGGCTACGTCTCGCAGGCCATCGGGCCCGTCATCGATGTGCGCTTTTCCACCGGCTATATGCCCCCGCTGCGCAACGCGCTCAAGGTGGTGCTCGGCGACGGCCGCGAGCTCATCCTCGAGGTGAGCCAGGCCATCGGCGACGACACCGTCCGCTGCATCGCCATGGGCGCCACCGAGGGTGTGAGCCGCGGGATGGCGGTCACCAACCTGCACCGTACCATCGAGGCGCCCGTGGGCAACTCGGTCCTCGGACGCATGTTCAACGTCCTGGGTCAGCCCATCGACGACGCCGGGGATTTTGTCCCCGAGCAGACCTCGTCCATCTACCACAAGCCCCCCGCCTTCGAGCAGCAGCCCACCTCAGCTCAGGTCTTCGAGACGGGCATCAAGGTCCTCGACCTGCTCTGCCCATACATCAAGGGTGGCAAGGTCGGTCTGTTCGGCGGCGCCGGCGTGGGCAAGACCACGCTGATCCAGGAGCTGATCCACAACATCGCCACCCAGCGCAACGGCACCTCGATCTTCGCCGGCGTCGGTGAGCGCTCCAGGGAGGGAAACGACCTCTATCGGGAGATGAAGGAGAGCGGTGTCCTGAAGAATACCGCCCTGGTCTTCGGCCAGATGAACGAGTCGCCTGGCGTGCGTCTGCGCGCCCCTCTGACCGCGCTGACCATGGCCGAGTGGTTCCGCGATGTGGGCAAGCAGGACGTCCTGCTGTTCATCGACAACATCTTCCGCTTCACCCAGGCCGGATCCGAGGTCTCGGCCCTGCTGGGCAGGATGCCCTCCGCCGTCGGCTATCAGCCGACTCTGGCCACCGAGATGGGCGAGCTGCAGGAGCGCATCGCCTCGACCAGGGATGGTTCAATCACCTCAATCCAGGCGGTCTACGTGCCCGCGGACGATCTGACCGACCCGGCCCCGGCCACGACCTTCACCCACCTGGACGCCAAGACTGTCCTCGACCGCAACACCGCCGCTCTGGGCATCTATCCTGCAGTCGACCCCCTGGCCTCCTCCTCGAACTTCCTCGACCCCAACGTCGTGGGCAAGCGCCACTATGCGGTCGCCCGCCAGATCCAGAGCATCCTTCAGCGCTATCGCGACCTGCAGGATATCATCGCCATCCTCGGTATGGACGAGCTCTCCGACGAGGATAAGCTGACCGTCAACCGCGCCCGCCGCATCCGCAACTTCCTCTCCCAGCCCTTCTTCGTGGCGGAGAACTTCTCCGGGAACAAGGGTAGGTACATCCACCTGTCTGAGACCATCGAGAGCTTCGAGCGCATCCTCAAGGGCGAGGGCGATGCCCTGCCCGAGGCGGCCTTCCTCTATGTGGGCACCTTCGACGATGCCCTAGCGAAGGCCAAGGCCCTCGAGGAGAAGAAGGGGGCCTAGCCGAGCATGGCTCAGAAGAAGACCATCCACCTGCGGATCGTCACCCCGTCGAAGAGCCCGGTGGAGATGGATGCCGACATGTTCCTCGTCCAGACCAACGGGGCGCAGATCGCCATCCTGCCCTACCACATGTCGATGCTGGCCAACGTCGATATCTCCGTCCTCACCGTGGTCATCGACGGCCAGGAGAGCCACTACGCCGTCGGTGGGGGCGCGCTCCGCGTCGATAGCGAGACCGACTCGGCCACCCTGCTGGTCCCCTCGATCGTAGCCGCCAAGGACATCACGATCGAGCAGGCCAGAGAGCAGGAGGCCCTCGCTAGGCAGAAGCTGGAGCGAGCCGCCTCCAACGAGGAGCACCGCGAGGCTCAGCGCGAGCTGTTGAGGGCTCTGAACGTGGTCGACGTCTCGCAGAACTTCAAGATATAGAGAAGGGGTGCCAAGGCTGTGGCTCTCCCTCTTTTTATTTAAGTTGGTTAAATAGAAAGGACTTTTAATTATGGAATTATTTATTGTTTAATGAAATTTGACTTACTTGCACTTTTCTTCTTGACTCCGACATATTTCTCCCCTCTTAAACGACAGCTCAAGCTGGGTTAAGTCAGGCTCCTTAAAGGGGTTATCACGTAAAATATCTCTACATTAAAGGAGGTTATCCAATGGCTGAGAATAGAGTGATGAAGGTGATGCTGATCAATTCTTCGATCAGGGAACACGGCTGCACCGACAGGGCGCTGAGAGAGGTGGCTTCCGTCCTCGAGAAGGACGGTTTTCAGGCGGACATCGTCTGGCTGGGCAAGGGCCCCATCGCTGACTCGCTCCAGCCCCACGAGAAGGACATCGCCGATGAGCTTTTAGCGAAGGCGGGCGAGTACGATGGCTTCGTCTTTGGAACCCCGGTCTATTTCGGCAATCTCAACGGTCGTCTGACCTCCTTCCTCAACCGCTTCTTCTATGGCCACGCCAACCTATTCAAGGGCAAGATCGGTGCGGCGGTGGCCTCCTGCCGTCGGACCGGAGGCATCACCTCGGTCGATGAGATCTATCACTGGATGGGACTCAACTGCATGATCATCCCGACCTCCTGCTACTGGAATGAGGTCCACGGCAATACGCCATCGGAGGTCGAGCAGGATCTGGAGGGACTCAATACCATGCGTCAGCTGGGTGCGATGATCTCCTATCTGCTAAAGCTCAAGAAGCTGGGCGAGGAGAATGGTATCGCGCCTGAGATGATGCCGGTTGTCCGCACCAACTTCATCCGCTAGTGCCTGCCCCATGTCCATTGTTCTTTTGAAGGATCTTCCCGAGGAGGACTACCTCAGAATCAAGAAGCTCTATATCGACAGTTTTCCTGTCGATGAGAGGATGGAGTTTGAGGATCTATACGGAGAATCTCCTCTGGGGGAGAGAAAGCTTTTAGGTATCTACCATGAGGGTGAACTAGCTGGCTTTATGGCCCTCTATAACTTTGAGGACTGGATCTATCTCCTCTATTTCGCCATCGATCCCAGTCTCCGAGGAAAAGGGATCGGTGGTCAAGCTCTCGCTGAGTTGAATGAGATGAGGGGAGATAAGACCATAACTCTGGATATCGAGAGAGTGCCTGAAGGAATATCTGATAATCGACTGCGGCGGAGAGACTTCTACCTCAAACGAGGCTACAGAAGTTCGGGATACTTCTCTCATCTCTTCGGTGTGGATTACGAGTATCTGATTCTGGGACCAGCACGAGAGCCTAAGGATTATCTAGCTCTCTGCAACTCCCTCTGGGGCGAGGATAGCGATAAGGTCTATCTCGACGGCAATACTCTGAGAATCCGTGGACAGACCGATTGAGTGAAATCAAAAACAGATTTGTTTTGTGAAGTCTTATCTTTGCACATACAAAACGCCATCTAGCTCAAATATAAAAATGCAACTATTTAAAGCAATATTTTAAATATGCAATTCAATTAAAAATAACAGAGTTGTATTTAAGCACGATTTCTTCTAACCGTGTCTTAAAACTAGCGGATGAACTTTTCATCCGAGGCCGGAGCCGAGTTGTCATCGACGAATCTCTCGACCTTCATGGTCAGGTCGTACTTATCTCTCAGCTTGGCGATGGCTCCCATCATCGGGGAGGCGTGGTGGATATCCAATGCTTCCTGGCTCTCCCAGCGGTCGATCAGAAGGATGGTCTCAGGGTCATCGAAGGGTGTGAAATACTCGTATTTGAGATTGCTTTTCTCCGCTCGAATCTGAGCCACCACGCCGGTTTTAGTCATTTCATCCGCAAAGGCTTTCGCACTGCCGTTCCTGCCGGTGTAGTAGATATTGATCGTGATTGCCATGCCGCTCTTCTCCTGGTTTCTCATCCTTGTTCACAAGAGATTGTAATTCCGCAGTTAGCTTTAGCTTCAATCGGAAGAGCTGGAATACGATGAGTTCTGTGAGAGAAGTTCATCACCAATTCCTCCCTGGGCCTAGCCGTCTACTATGGCGCCCTCACGACTCTGATGAAGGGATATGAATGGCTGTGTTGCTCACACGAGCTCTGATTCACCGCCATATCTAGGCTCTAAAGAGATACAGAACATTGGAGTCCATGTTTATATATTCGTCTAGATTAAAATCGGCTAATGACGCTTCTTCAATTTCAAAATCCAGCTTTTTGAATAGCTTTTGATCTCCGTCAAAAGAGATGTTAAACAAGTGAATCTCGGGATACTTTTTAAGGAACTCTTCGATCTTATCTCTCGTATATCTAAAGTCGCTTTCGATATCATCGAACAGAAAATGTTTTAAATAACAACTCACATTATGCGGATCGAGTTTCTGACTCAAAACATATTCGTTCATCTGTTTTCTTCTCTCGATTGTCGCATCCTCTTCGATGTCGATGAACCTAGTTCGCAAGACGACGTTGTCGATTATTTCCTTCGGATATGTATCGACAGTTAGACCGAAATACTTGATGTCGTAATGCCTCCCTGGCGAATGGATTTCAGGGTGTTCCTTCTGATATTCAACGAATTTTATGACGTCAGGATTGCCTGGTCTTCTTCGGCGATACTTTTTCAGATTATTCTCTAGGAGGAAGTAGGTCGGCAAGATCTCATCATTCTCCATGAAGAATCTCTCATCGGTCACCTTTGCTTTTAGAGCTTCTAATTCTTTGACTCTCTGATTGATTTTCAACTGTTTGAACTGTTCGAAGGAACACTTCTCTCTATTTGCGACACCTAAAAAACTAGGCTCGTCATAACAGGAATCAGAGTCATTAAAGCTGAAGAGAATCTGATAGTCATAGCCTTTAGATTCCATCTCTCTGCCTGTTATTAGACACAGGTAGGAGGCGTGATTTTTTAAAACTCTATCTTTGTTTTCTCTCATAGGATGATTTTAGACCACGACTCATAATTTTTTGCTGATTGCCTCAAAGTCAAGTTGTGAAAGAAACCAATAAAAAATCGGCCTTTCGGGCCGATCATGGTGTGACTTTGATTCTGCTTTACTGATCTAGAGGTACGCCACAGGAGTGGCAGAATTTCCCCTCGACGGGATTGATAGTGTGGCACTTGGGACAGTTCTTCGCCATCGTCCGTCCGCAGTTGGTGCAGAACAGCGCCCCTTTGATGGTGGGCTTTCCACAGGAGGGGCAGGTGTCGGGGATTCCATCCTTATCCGAATCGACCTCCTTAATTCCCTCCTTGGCAGCGGAGGCGAAGGTGGTGATGGCGGGCTGAATCTGGTTGGCCATCTGATTGACGACGGGAGCCTGTTCCGCGCTCATGTATGACCCGATCTCCCGGCGGTAGGCGGTCACTGTGAGCATCAGTCCGGTACCTGTGCAAATCATAGCGGGAAAGAGAAGGAGAAATAGAAAGAAGTCGATAAGGATGGCACAGGTGATAGCGGTGGCGATGAGGGCAACACCGAGACCCAGGAGGGTGAGACCGATGATCTTCAGCTTCCTCTTTGTCTTAGCGTGCTTTGCTGCGAGCTCGCTTGGTGTCTGCTGTTTCGATTCCATGATTTCTGTTCCTTGTTTAATTTATTATAGTTCACCGATAAGCGCTGCTTTCCCTAAAGCTATTGGCTGTGAGAGATTCCATCTGAGAGCACCCTCTTGGCTTCTCCCTCCTAGTTATCTAGCGAGTAGATTTAAGAGAGCTGTGCTTGGATAAATAGATAAAACCATAAAGACTAGAAATAGACGGCAGTGTACCAGTAGTATGTGTATGAAAGATCTTCCCCTTGAAGTGGGCGTACAACGAAATATCATCCCTACCCCAAACGGAAACCTCCAATATGAATCGGCAAGGGAAGGGGGGAAAATATGCTTGATTCAAGAGGTGTGCGCATCGATATCGTCGTCATGGCTCACGATAAGAAACATATAAAAAATAGGAAAGCAAATTGAACAAAAAACAGATGATTTGTTGCTTTTCCAGCTTATATCTACAGTTCTTGAAATACCCGATGATAGGATGATGCAAGAATTGAATTTTATGCTTCAATGAAGATCAAAATCATAATGATTTAGTATGATGAAAAGAAGACGAAGTTGAGATCATGCAACAATGAAAAGGTATTCTGTTCATTGGGTACAGGTGGGATGTACGACTAAATAATTGGAGGGATTCTAAATGAGCAGATTAGATATGCAACGGGCTAAAGATTCTAAGCAGGATGAATTTTATACACGATTACCTGATATAGAAGATGAGCTTGTACATTATAGAGACCAATTTAGAGGAAAAGTTGTTCTTTGCAATTGCGATGATCCTTACGAAAGCAACTTTTTTAAATATTTTGCCTTAAACTTTAACTTTCTTGGCTTAAAAAAATTGATTGCTACGTGTTATGATGGCTCCCCTTTTGTAGGAACACAATTCAGTCTTTTCGATTTTATGGATTCAGAAACGACTTCAAAGAAGAATGCCTTTAAAATCGAAATTACAGAAGTTAAAGATTTCTCTGGGAAAGGAACGACAGATTTGTCGGATGTGCAATATCTACTTAAAAATAACAAAAACTGTCTTACTAAATTAAACGGCAATGGAGATTTCCGTAGCAAGGAATGCATTGATCTTCTTAAAGAGTGTGACATCGTTGTAACTAATCCGCCTTTCAGCTTATTCAGAGAATTTGTGGACCAATTAATTACTTTTAATAAGAAGTTTTTAATTATTGGAAATAAGAATGCAATTACATATAAAGAGATATTCAAATTAATACAAAACAACAAACTATGGATAGGTTACAGGTCAATAAATAAAGATATGTGGTTTGTTGTTCCTGATGGTTACAAATACGAAAAAGAAGCGAATGGGCATCATCTGAAACATATTATGAGTTGTTGGTTTACGAATTTGAATACCACAAAGCGCCACGAGTCTCTTATTCTTTATGCCAAGTATAATCCGGAAAAATACCCCAAATATGATAACTTTGACGCAATCAATGTCGATCAAGTGAACGAAATTCCGTGTGATTACTATGAAAGCATGGGTGTTCCAATAACATTTCTGGACAAATACAACCCTGATCAATTTGAAATAATTCGTTTTAGGAAAGGTGACGATGGCAAGGACCTTGTCTACACGAGAGAGAGAGAGAGTAACACCTTACTTCAGAATTGTCATTCGTCGCAAAAACAAAGATTAATTTCCTACATGTTAAGCCTTGGATTTAAAGAAAGTGAATTGGATTATTGCAATGGACTAATGGGTGTGCCAATCACCTTCTTGGATAAATATAATCCTGAAGAATTCCAGATTATGGGTACTAGTTCTACCTTAGCAAAGCGCTTTGCTTTAGATGGAAAGATAAAAAGTGGAAGGTTTTATTTGAATGGTGAGCGAAAATATGACAGGGTTGTAATTAGGAGAACCTAACTTATGAAAATCACATTGAAAGAAATTAAAATAAAAGACATATTTGATGGGTATACCGACAATGGAGACGAGGGAATCAAAGGATACCATGGTTTATTAAATATAAGGCCATCTTACCAGAGAGAATGGATTTATGGTGAAAAAGAAAGAAATGCTGTAATTGAAACTATTTCCAAGGGGTTTCCGCTAAATGTTATGTATTGGGCCAAGAATTTAGACGGCACCTATGAAATCATTGATGGACAACAGCGTACTCTTTCCTTTTGTAAATATTTAAATAATGAGTTTTCGATTAATGATCGTGCTTTTTTCAATTTGACCCAACCAGAAAAAGAGCAAATATTAGACTATGTGTGCCTAATTTATCTTTGCGAAGGAAACGAAAAAGAGAAATTGGATTGGTTTCGAGTCATCAATATCGCAGGTTTAAAACTTAACAATCAAGAGCTTCGCAATGCTACTTATCACGGCCCTTGGCTTTCGGATGCAAAAAAATATTTCAGTAAATCCAATTGTCCCGCTTATAACTTAGCTAAAAACTATGTTTCTGGCGAGGCTAATAGACAGCTGATTCTTGAAACGGCTTTAAATTGGATTAGCTCTGGGCAAATTGAGAGTTATATGTCTAAACATCAACTTGATCAAAATGCAAACGAGCTCTGGTTATATTTCAAATCCGTCATTGACTGGGTTCAATCAACATTTCCAAAGGTTAGGAAAGAGATGAAAACTGTTAATTGGGGTGAGCTTTATAATGAATTTGGCAAAAAATATATTGATATAAATCAAGTTTCTAATGAAATAGATAGGCTAATGCTTGATGATGATGTCACAAAAAAATCGGGCATATATCCATATGTTCTTACAAGGAACGAGAAATTCTTGAACATTAGAACTTTTACCGAGTTTCAAAAAAGTGAAGCCTATGAGCGGCAAAAAGGGTATTGCCCTCTATGCAAAGTCAAAAACAAGCCTACAGCTAACAAGCAATGGGGTATTGATGAAATGGAAGCAGACCACATAAAGCCTTGGCATTTAGGTGGCAAAACTACAGCAGACAATTGTCAAATGTTGTGCCGTGAATGTAATCGAGAAAAAGGTGGCATGTAAACTTAATGCATGGTCATCTAACATTGTCTCAGATGACTTGTTTTAGCGATTTTTACAATTGATTTAACCTTTGCTTTTACTGAGTAAATAAGGAGCTCAACCTTTTCTTACGCTAAATAGCCGGAGGATCTTCTGATTTGATAAGTTCTCTATGTGGAATCCATGGATTCCACATA
>CALVYN010000025.1 GCA_944372245.1 uncultured Bacilli bacterium | reverse complement strand
CTTATCGCCAACAAGCACGACTATCAGGCCAAGAGGGCTCTGACCATCGACGTCGCCAAGCGCAACGCTCTGATCAAGTACCTCGGCCGCCACGATGCCGCCAAGCTGGCGGAGGTCAAGTCCAAGCTGGGCCTCAAGTAAGGTCGATAGATGCTCGTTGAGGGAGGGCTCCGGCGACGGAGCCCTTTCTCGTATCTATAATTTTTATGCTCACAATCAAGGAGGATAAGCCATGGAAGCGAGAGAGCTGATCTACTGCCGCCGCAGCTGTCGGGATTTCGACGGGCGCGAGGTGCCCCTAGAGGATCTGAAGACCATCGCCCGGGCGGCCACCGTCGCCCCTTCGGGTCTGGGGAAGAACGAGCTGATCTACGTCATCCTCCACGGGGAGAAGGCTCAGGAGTACCTCGAGCTGGTGCGCAAGCTCCAGGGGAGCGACGGCTACTTCGGCGCCCGGTCGATCATCCTGGTCGTGCGCGACCGGGAGAGGGGCGGTCTTTATGACATCGACGCTGGCTGCGGCATCGAGAACATGTATCTGACCGCCTGCGACATGGGTATCGGGGTCTGCAACCTCCACCTGGCCCGCGGACTCTTCTGCTCCAGGGAGGGCCAGAGCTTCCAGCGCGACGTCTTAAACCTCGACCCTGCCCGCTACGAGATCCTCGAGAGTACGGCTTTCGGCTACGCCAGGGAAAAGCTCGAACCCAACGTCGCCGACGAGGAGCGGATCCGTGTCGCCTGAGCGCTCCGATCTTCTCATCGTCGGCGGCGGCGTGGGCGGATTGACCCTGGCTTGTTTCGCCAAGCGAATGCATCGAGGCCTCGCTGTCGAGGTGATCGAGCCCCGCGATGTCCCTCTGGGGCGGATCCTGGTCTCGGGCAACGGACGCTGCAATATCTATAACGCCCAGCTCTATGAAGAACGCTTGCCCGAGGATCCGATCTTCAAACCTCTGCGCCAGCTGCTCGAACCAGGGCTCGGTCAGCGAGCTCTCGACTATTTCGTCGACACCTTCAAGGTGCCTCTCTATCGGCAGGGCGAGCTCTTCTATCCCTTCTCCAACCGGGCTGACACCATCCACCAGGCGATGCTGAAGACGGCCGAGGACCTCGGTGTACGGATCGTCAAAGAGCGTTTCTCCCACCTCGATTGGAACGGGGGCGGCATCTATCTCGAAGGCGAGAATAAGGCTAGGTACGCCCCGAGGATCGCCTTCTGCCTGGGTGGCTGGTGCCTGAATTACACTCCCTATAATCTCCTGGATGAACTGAAGAGCCAGGGTGTAAAAATAGTTTCTTTTACACCTGCTCTTGGTCCTTTGCCAATCGCTGAAAATATATCCAAATTGGAGGGCTATCGCGTCCGCGGAAACCTCTCCCTCCTAAGGGGTGGAAAGACCATCTACGCCGAGGATGGCGAGGTCCTCTTCCGCCGGAGGGAGATCTCGGGCATCTGCGCCTTCAACTGCTCTATCCGCATCGATGTCAACCATGTGGATGAGTATCAGCTGCGGCTGGATGCGACCCAGCACGACGGGCAGGAGGTCGACCTTACCCGCTTCAGCCTGACCCAGGCGTTCCCCCGACCCTTCGCCGAGTACATCTATGCGGCGGCGGACCGGCTGGGCAGGAATCCGATCGAGCTGGCTGGCGACCTGCGCTTCCACGTCACCGGTCTACCCACCTTCAAGCAGGCTCAGGTGTCCAAGGGTGGCATCAGCCTGTCCGAGCTCGACCCTAAGACCCTAGAGCTGCGCTCCCAGCCCACCTTCACCTTCCTCGGCGAGATGCTCGATGTGCCTCTGCCCTGTGGCGGATTCAACCTGGGAACCTGCATCATCGAGGCTCTGAAGGTGGCCGAATCGCTGTGAGCGCTTCGCATACTTTTTTGTAAAGAAATAGTTAGTGAACGTATATAATTAAGCAGCTATGTTGAGCAATAAGGAAACAGTTTTGAATAGCGAGAGCGCCGATGCCGCGCTCCGCAGCGAGATCAACAAGATCTTTAGACGCTATATGGAGGAGGGTGCAGCCCCCTTCTTTGAGAATTACTTCAAGGAGCGCATTCCCGAGGAGGAGCGTTTGGGCACCGCCAGGGTCATGGATCGGACCCTCGAGCGGCTGAAGAAGTCCAACATGATGCCCTCGAAGGAGAGCCTGTACTCCCAGATCTTCGATCTGGCCAACTACTCCTACGGCGAGTGGTGGTTCGCCATCCGCGACCTGCCCAACCCGGAGCGGCGGCGCCAGCTGGCCAACGACCCCCGCTTTGTCGACTCGGTGGCCTCCCGCGTCTCCCTCAAGTTCACCATCCTGGTCCGCGGGGTCAGACAGGGTAAGTTGAGAATCTCCTCCCTCTCTCCCTACTCCCCGGTCAACACCGCTCTGAAGGCCCTGCTGGTGCTCCTTATCAACCTCAATACGCCCCAGGCCCAAAACGACCCGCAGAAGAGCCTGCTCTTCGACCTGTACGACCGCATCTTCCGCAAGGCTCACGGAACCCTGAAGATGCTCTCGATGGGTCTGGGCAACGATGCCTACGCCTCCTGGCGCACCCTGCACGAGGCCGAGTGCATCCTGTTCCTCTTGGATCAGGGCGGACCCGCGCTCTGCCGGGCCTACGTCCAGCACATCGTCTACAACAACGCCTATCGCGGAACCATCACCGACAAGGCCCAGGTGGATGAGATCTTCTTGAACATGAAGGCTGAGATGAAAGCCCACGACCTCAAGGCCAAGGACATGAAGAAGTTCATCGAGTACGGCTGGCTGTACTCCTCGCCGGCCTACCAGCGCCTGGCGGACGACTCTAAGCTGTTCAACCGCTACGCCGTCCCCGTCCCGGCTAAGCCGGGCGAGACCACCCTCTACCGCCTGGGCAAGGGCCCGGAGGCCCAGAGCGCGGACTATGAGGAGTTCCAGGCCCGCAAGGGCGAGCTGTCCACCTGGGACCACGACAAGCTCAAGGACTTCAAGCTGAACTTCCGCGACGGCATCGAGATGCTGGCGGGTCTGAACCGCTACTCCGAGTGGTATGAGACCGCCTCGGAGGTCACCCACTCCTCGGCCATCTTCTTCTATGCCAACGACCAGTTCTTCTTCGACCTCTCCACCGTCGCGCTGTACCAGCTGTCCCTGCGCGTGACCAGGATGTTCCGCAAGACGATGAGCGAGGCCTTCGCCCAGTCGCCCCAGACCGCCGAGATGGTCGACCGGCTCTACACCGACTGCTGCCGGATGCTCTCGGACCAGGAGCAGCGCTTTAGGACCATCTACGGCGTGGCCGTGGTCCCCGATGAGGACAGCGCTCACGTCAAGCCCTCCCGACTGGAGGGCAACAGCGCCGACGAGCTGCCCTACGGGGCGGCCACGCCGGGACCGATTCTGAATGAAGAGGAGGACAAGGGTTGGATATGATGAGAAGACAGAACGAGAGGCGCGAGCTGACCTGCGTCGCGCTCGACGACATGGGCCGCGGCGTCTGCCGCGACCAGGAGATGACCTTCTTTATCGACGGTCTGCTCCCCAGTGAGAAGTGTCTGGCCGAGATTACCTACCAGCGCAAAAATCTGGGCTTTGGCCGGATTTTCAAGCTGCTTACCACCTCCCCCGACCGGGTGGCGCCCACCTGCCCCGGCTATCCCTACTGCGGCTGCAGCCTGACCCATCTAGCCTATTCCGCCCGCCTAGAGTACAAGCAGTCGATGATCCACAACCTGATCCACAAGTTCGCGGGTCTGGATATCCCCGTTCTCCCCACCATCCCCTGCCCCGAGCTCAAGGGCTACCGCAACAAGGTGCAGAAGCCCGTCGGCGGAAAGAGGGGCGATCTGATCCTGGGCTTCTATAAGCCCATGAGCCACGAGCTGAGCCCCTGCGTCGCCTGCGAGAGCGAGAGCCCCCTCTCGCAGAGGATCAGCCAGGCCCTGCTCCCCATTCTCAACCAGGCCGGATATGAGCCCTACGACGAGGACCGGGGCACGGGCCAGCTGCGCCACGTCCTGATCAAGACCTCTAGGGCCTTCGACGAGGCCCTGGTCACCATCGTCTCCGCCGACCCCCAGATCGAGCACCTGGCCCTGGTGGGCGAGAAGCTCCACGAGGCGGTGCCCCAGGTCAAGGGTCTGATCCTCAACATCAACACCGCCAGGACCAATGTTATTCTCGGTGTCCGGGAGCGCTTGGTCTGGGGCGAGCCCAAGATCCGCGAGCGGGTGCTGGGCAAGGAGTTCACCATCTCCTCCAAGAGCTTCTTCCAGACCAATCCCGTCCTCTTGGACACCCTGTACTCCACCGCGATCGAGTGCGCGCAGCTGACCGGGACCGAGCGCGTGTTGGATGCCTACTGCGGCACCGGCACCATCGGCCTCTGCCTGGCCGACTCCTGCCGCAACGTGACCGGCGTGGAGAGCGAGGTCTCCTCGTTCCAGGATGCCAGGGAGAACGCCAGGATCAACGGCATCAGAAACGCCTTCTTCCGCAACGAGGACTGCACCGAGTTCATGCGCCTGACCAAGGCCAAGTTCGAGGTCGTGGTCCTCGACCCGCCCAGAAAGGGGACGACCCCGCAGTTCATCCACGCCCTGGAGCGGATTGCGCCCCAGCGGGTGGTCTACATCTCCTGCGACCCCTCGACCCTGGCCCGCGACCTGAAGCTTCTGACGGCGAGCTACCGCGTCGAGTCCGTTCAGGGCGTCGATATGTTCCCCAATACCCACCACGTCGAGACCGTCTGCTCTCTGGTTAGAAAGTAAGAGACAATATCTTCCTGAAAGGAAGATATTTTTGAATTAGAAATCTCAATCGCTAGAATTGAGTTTGATGTCTATCATCCCTTGATTAGGAGGTGTCTATGACACGATTCGAAGCCTATCTGAACCTCTGGGGCGCCCTGTCGATCCACGCCGGGGAGCATGCGGAAGATGGTGAGCTAGCCCGCCTGGTCGACGACATGAACCCCTATTGGTACGGGTTTGAAGCCTCCAAGGATATCTATATCTATCAGCGGTATGAGGAGCTCTGGGTCAGGGAGAACACCACCTACACTCCAGGTGAGGACAATGCCGGCTTCACCTTCGGAAAGAAGTTCTTCACCCTCTTGCCCGAGACTGACACCCGCTTTCAGGCGGGGCGGAAGGCGATGCAGGAGCTGACCCAGGAGGAGTGGAACCAGGCCAGCTACACCAATGCCCTGACTGGTACCTTCATGCTCCTCTACTACATCCTCAAGAATCGGGCACCCAAGGATGGGGCCTGCACTGCATTCTTAGAAGAGATGAATCCCTTTGCGGCCGAGGCCGGTCAGCTCTGTCCCGACCGGGAGCTGTCTGATTTCTTTGTGAATCTCTCTACCCCCAACGGCAGACCCATCGCCGAGGTCTCCTACGACCTGGCGGGCCGCTTCCTGGACAAGGTGAATAACCTCGAGCTGGTCCGCACTCTCCGGGGCGCTGGCCGCTCCGAGTGGGACCGCATCCGGTTGGAGGAGCCTCTCGCCTTCCGCACGATGCCGGCAGATGAGTAAAATATCTTTCAGTTTGGAGGTGCTGTCATGAGAGCGTTATTTCTAGCGAGCGACAACTTCGAGGATATGGAGTACTACGCCACGCGCGACGTCCTGCGCCGCGCGGGCATCGAGACGGTGACCGCCGAGGCCCGCATCCAGCCGGCCGAGCGGATCATCCTTGGCAGGGAGAAGGCCGAGATCGTCGAGCGCATCCCCCTGGCCCAGGCTCAGCTGGACACCTTCGACCTTCTAGTCATCCCCGGCGGTGGCCACTGGGTCGAGCTGGCTAAGAACCCCGAGGTCGCTAGGGTGATTCAGTGGTTCGCTGCGCGGCCGGAGAAGTACATCGCCGCCATCTGCGCCGCCCCCACCATCCTGGGGGCGATGGGCCTGCTCAAGGGCCATCGCTACACCTGCTTCCCCAGCATGAACCGCGATTTCGGCGGCACCTTCATCCAGCGCTATGCGGTGGTCGACGGCCACCTGATCACCGGCGACGGCCCCGCCGCCTGCGTGACCTTCGGCCTGGCTATCGTCAGGGCTACCCTCGGTGCGGAGGTCGCCAGAAAGGTGGCAAACGAGATGTACTTCGAGCGCTTCGACGAGGAGGTGCTCGGTGCGTAAGCGTCCCGCCAAACCCGTCCCCGGCCGCGTCGCCCGCGGTCTCATCGTGGCGCTGATGACCATCGTGCCCCTGGGAATCTTCATCATCACCATCTTCACCTACATGGGCTACATCTCTTTCTAAACCTGTATTAGTAGTCAAGCAGGGTGTGCCACTGCCTATCGCCGAGAATCCCCTTCATCGTGGTTGAGAAGGTGGTGCGGTCATCGTGGCGAGTGGTCAAAAGGCCATTGAGATTCTCCTTAGCTTCCGCGCGATAGATATAGTCCGTCATTTGATTGGTGAAGCGGTCGAACATGCCAAAGAAGCCCTCGGAGATATTCACGGGGGTTCTAGTCCCCGTCCTTGATCTAAGGAAACTCTGCTTGTTTAAGCTGGCTATCGTGGCAAGGAAGTTGTCGGCCTCGATGGTGGAATCGTTCAGCGCACCTCTGCGCTGGGGAAGGTAGAGACCATCGACTTTGGAGAGGGAAACGCCGTTTCTGATTTTGTAGGTTTCAGAGATCTGCTTCCAGGAATAGTCGTTGAAGAAGCGAGAGAGCACATCATCAACTGCGTTTCTAAGGTTCTCGGGGATAACGTCAAAATCGCTCCGGGTGAGCATGAGCGGAGAGGCGGTCTCATTCTTACCGGTGTTGGGATTTCTGTATTGCAGACCCGATTTGGAGACTGCGATTCTGTTCTCCTCCGCGCGATAGGTCGCATAGGCGTAGAGGGCGTTATCGAGGCTCATATGCATGCCGTGAATATCGACCGCATTTCGCTTGAGGTCGAGATTCTCGCGCTTGAAGTGGTATTTCTCCTCTAGGTAGGAAGTTCCATACTGCCTATCAATATCGCCAAGTGCCTTCCACTTGTTGGAGAAAGCGTCCCACTGCTGGGTGACCAGGATATTGTAAGCGGGGGCTTCGGGGGTAAGGACGGACGAAAAGAGGAAGTCTTGACCCGTGCCCTTGGTAGCCGTCTTGGTGAGAAGGCCAACACGCTTGTTGCGGTCAACCTCGGAAAGAAGATTGCTAGATCTGATAGCCGCGCCAAAAGTAGCTCGCTTGCGCCGGGCATATTCTACCTGGGACTGTCTTAGCGAGTGCGAGACCTGTCGCAGGATGTCGATAGCTTGATTGCCACGCAGGGTGAGCAGAGGGCTGCGGGAGATACCATTAGGCGTGTTGTCTATCTCTTCGTTCAGCTCCACGAAGGTATCGAGGGCGCTCTTGAGGTCCTCGGAGTAGATTAAATCGGTGTATTGAGAGATACCTTCACGGGTGTAGTTGCTTGCAAAATTGATAAGGGTATCAACTTGATTACTGGTCAGGCCGCCTCTCCCAGTTGAAGGGGTAATGCTTGCAAGATTGCGCATGAAAGAGGGGATAGCCATCTTAGGATTGCCGCCTGCACTCTGGGGTTTAGAAATCTGTTCGATTCGATTTCTTAGTGTGCGATTCACTCGCGCTAAATGCGAGCGCATAACAGCTTCCTGCTCCCAGAGCTTGGCCTTGGTCTGCCAAGTCCTTCTAGTCTCGTCAATGCGCGTGCGAAGTTCAGACTTGACCCTGTTGAGCTTGTCAGCGTCATCTTGCCTCTGCTTGAGCAAACGCTCATTGGCTCGCTGGAGCTTCTCCTGATACTTCCGCTTAGCGGCGGCAATATCCTCTTCAAGGTCGGCAATCTGCTTGCGGAGCTGAATCTCCTTCGATTCAGTCGCCTTGGCAAGGAGTGTGTCGCGGATCTGCTGGATAATCTCGGCCCTGCTGGTGTTCAGCTCTTCGATTATCTCGGAGCGGAGCTCTGCATGAGCCTTGCCAGAGAAGCTGGGGTCGCTCTCGATGGCTGCTCTAGTCTGCTCGATGATTAAGTCAACAACCCTATTCGCACCCTCTCCCAGAGTTCCATCGGAATTGAAGTGCAGGAAAATATCGTGCGCGTCTTTCGCACTGAAGAAGTCTGCGCTAGAGGAATCATCGGTAAGGTTGAAGTCCGCGCGGATCTAGTTTTCAACCTGCTTGACTGCGAGGTAGGTTTGGCGAGAGGTAATAGCATAGTCGAGACGTGCTTTTGCAACGTCATAGACCACCCTATCAGTGGCTAGCAACCTAGCCTTGTTATATGAGAGTGTTCTTTCGCCAGTCTGCGGAAGATTTACGGGCGTTGTCAGGACATCGAAGTCGGCGCCGTCAAACATGCTGTAAAGCCTGCGTGCCTTGGCCACGAAGTCTGCGGGGAGCTTCTCAAAGGTCAGGTCGTTTACTTTATCTGCGTTGGATTCTTCCAGCTTATAGCCAGTCTTAGAGAGGCGCTCGATCAGGTCCTGCGACTCCTTCTCAAAATCGGCAAAGCGCTTATCGGTGCGAGCCTGCCTTTCAGCTTCGGCCTGCCGCTCCTGTTCGAGTTTGGCCTGCCTTGCGGCCCTCTCTTCCCTCCGCTTCCGCAGGTCTTCAAGCTCGGCCTTACGCTCGTCAAAGGAGTTGAGGTGGCGATTGAACGCGGCCTTGCTGTCATATCCCTGCTGGTCTGCGGTAGACGAAAGAGTCACCTTGCCATCGTGATAGCCGGTGATACCGAGATCAGCTTCATTGGCGATAGTAAAAGCAGCACTCCTAAGGCGGGCTGAAATCGCAGGGAAGCTCACGACTACCTGCTGACCCGCATTGGAAGCGGCGTTAATCCGATTGATAAGGGGTTCAAGTCTCGACCCATCTATCTTCTCATCGACTGTAAATTCGGCGGTTTTCCCCCTAACCTCAACACTTGCTGCGCCAGGCTTTCCGTTATAGTCCAGCTGGTCAGTGATAGTTCCAGAAGCAATAGGGACCTGCTCCTGGCTGGGTGGAATAAATGAAAGGGTAGAGGAATTACCTCTGCTTGATTGGGAAAAATTGCCAGCTTGTAATTCTGCGAGCAAATCAAAGTTAGAATCGACCCTCCCGAGCCACTGCTGTATGGTTCCGTTTACTTTCTTTGGGTAGTTTTGCTGGATGAACTCTGCTGTCCTTGCGAGGGCCTGCTCCGCAATGCGGCCGAGCTGTTGCCGTCCCCCCAAATCACGTAGTTTTTGCTGTGAATACCAGCGTTCGATAACGCTGAAATAATCCATTGCGTTAAGGTAGGTAGTTCTCCGATGTTGGAATCTGTTATTTCTTCCATTCTCATAGACGTCCTCCTGGACTAGCGTAGCTACTATAGAGTTTACCTTGTTCTGGTCGATTCCGTTGAAGAAGAGAACATTCAATTCTCGCCTGTCGAGGTCGAGCGTGAAGTCGATTCCCAGTCTCCTCATAATATCGGGAATCTTCTCGGGGTTTCTGACGGGGAAGATGACCGATGTGCAATTCGAGTCGGAGATGTGCGCCTGATCGAGATCCGTCCCGAAGATTACGCAGTCCTGGGTCTCGTTGCCCAGCGCCGCCATCATCGAGGAGTAGGCCATGGCATCGTAGGGGTCGGAATGGTCCGTGTCGAGGACGTATGAGGGCTCGGTCGTGTATCCGGAGCCGTTCCCCTGCGTGTATCCGCCGACGGTGGAGCGCTCCTCAACGAGGTCGATTCCCATGGCGGAGGCGAGACCCTCTGCGCTCTGGATGTATCGCCTCTGCGACTGGTCTCTGATTCTCTCGATGTCGGCGAAGGTCTTCCCCGAGGTGTTGTAGTTGGGGGGCGATGTTGACTCCTTGGCTCTCTTCCGTTGTATCCAGAATGTTGTAGTAGGTAGCTAGGTCGCTTCCTATGGACTGGTCTATCGAGGAGTAAGACTGTATTCTTCGCTGCCTTTCCGCACTTGTGGCTCCGACGTTGAGAAGCCTCTGTTGAGTGCTGTTTCCGCTGGCGACGTATATCCTAGAGCTGTCAGTCGCGTTCTGGAGTTCCAGCCCTGCCGCCTGTGCCACTTGGTCCGCATACTGCACTGCTTCGCCTGTGAAGGTGACCTGCTGCGCACCTGTCTGCGAAATAATATCCCCCGCTTGAATCACGGACGATATATCGGGGAGATCGTTAAAGACGACCGAGGAAGTCTCCTCATCGAACGTGCCCTTAGTGTTTCCGTCCTGGTCTACAATCGCCTCTCCATCGACCGAAAGGGTCGAATCGCCTTCGTCAATCTGGAAGATATAGCTGCCATCATCAGCACGGCGCACCATATGGCCGCCTGTCTGCTCTTCCAGGCGCTGTATCTCCTGCCTGCCCTCGTCAGTGTTGGGGTCAATGTTGGAAGTGGCCTCGACCTTAATCTCGTTCGGGTTTAGATCGCTGTTAAAGTCTCCGATAGTGATTCGGCCCTCTGAATCGAGCGAGATATTGAACCCGTTATCCGCGGATACACCTGCCCTGGAGTAGGCCTTGTTGAACTTCTGCTCGCCTCTGCGCCGAAAATACGAGCTGTATTGCCCGTTAATGTTGTCGGCAATCTGCCGGGCCTGCTCGTAGGAAGCCCGGGCTTCCTCGGTCATACCATTCTGCTGGAATAGATTGGCTTCAGTGAGGTTCCTATCAATCATTCCTAACTGCTGCACGATTGCTCTCTTTTGGGCGGCAGTATGGGCAACGCCCTCTCTGACGCCACCAGCGACCAGGGCAGAAGCGAAGCCCACAAAAGCAGACTGGAGAATATCCGAGACGTATTCATCAGCGCCATCGCCGAATGCTTCCTGAATAGCGCCCTTCTGGATTGAGATTTCTCTAAGGAAGGGGTCGATAAAGCTCTCGAAGGCTTCTTCCGTTCCCTCCTGTGCGGATTCAAAGGCAACTTTAACAGCGCCACGGATGACGCTCTGGGTTCCGGCATTAGAGCTTAAACTTGTTGCGACCCGGGTTGCCATATTGTCCAGGATAGTTCCTGTGGCCTTGCCTGTGATGGACGAGACAAGACCACCGATACCAGCTTCGACACCCTGCTCAAGTGCACCCACACCACCAGTCATAAGGCCGTAGAGTGAGGAGCTGCCAAAATCGTGGCCCTCATTAAGGGCCTGCTCTGTGCCCATACCGAAGCCCTGAACGAATCCCAGACCAGCCTGCGTGGCGACATTCAGAGCCATTGCTGCCGTTCCTGTCAGGGAAGTTCCACCGGTTGCGAAGGCTAGAGCAACGGACGTGAGCACCTGTCCAACACCGCTCGCAATGTTGTAGACAATCTGCCCGCCATATCCATTGTCGATCGTGAGCTGATTCTGCTGTCTGAAAGTGGACGGGTCAGCAAAACTGTTATAAGCGTTCGGGTCAGCGCGGTAGCCAGAGCTGACATAGGTAAGCGGGTTGAGATACGAGAGCGCGTGCGTGGCGTGGCCTTCCCAGTCATAGGTCATCGCGTCCTGCGCCCACTGGGTATCCGCGCCAAAAGCATCGCCAATTAAGCCTGC
The DNA here is from genome assembly GCA_944372245.1 of uncultured Bacilli bacterium. Lineage (GTDB taxonomy): Bacteria > Bacillota_I > Bacilli_A > RFN20 > CAG-288 > CAG-568. The sequence goes on along the minus strand of CALVYN010000025.1, from coordinate 5,534 downwards.
TGCGGCGATAACCGTGTCGCCAACTGCGTCTAGCGCTGAGAAGAAACCATCGGTAATTCCGTTCCAGACGTTGGTAAAAGTGTTGGCTAGTTTCTGATACCAGGGAACGTCTGCTTCCTTTTGCGCCTCGGCCTGCTTCTGTGCTTCAAGAGCCGCCTGCGCACTCTGGACGTTGGATTCACGATTGACTGAATCTGGTCTGCGTCCATAAGGTTTGCGTTGACCTGATTGATATTGACGGGGGAAAGCGAGTCGATGGCCGATTTCTGGTCGCCATACATTGCTCGCAGATAGGCGGATCTAGTAAGGCTAAAGTCGGCCCTAAAACACCTCCGAAGTAATCAATTTTTGAAATAGGGAAAGTTGTCTTTAATTTCGTTCACCACTGTTTCGAAAATATGTTTCCTGAACTCGTCTTCACTTGTTAATGAGGTCTTCTCATAGCGGTCGCCAACGATATATTTAGTTTCGCCAAAGTCCCAATATTCATCAGCACTTATCCTGCGATACATGCCGTTTGCGAAATAGATATATTCGTAGTAGTTGGTATTGCCTTCCTGGACACGGAAGACAACATCATTAAGACCGTTTTAAGTGACGAGATTATTCATTGCATTAAAAAGTGCCACACCTTTAACTACTTAGAAAGGTTGGCAACCTTGGTTTTATTTGACCCGAAAATAAAAAACACAGCCGCATGCATCCTCTCTCTAAACTGAGACTCTGCAGATGGCTGTGTTTTTTAGTCTGGGTTAGGCGTTGAAGCTGTGGTCCAGGATGTCCCTGAAGTCGTCCTCGGGACGGGCGCCGAGCAGGTAGTCGGCCTTGCCGTCATCAGGGGTGTCGACCTGGATCTGCTTGCCGTCCTTGAAGAAGTACATGCAGGGGATCGAGGTGATGCGGAAGGTGTTGGCCAGCTGGGGGTGCTGGTCGACATCGACGCTCAGGAAGGTCACATCGGCGTAGTCATCCTGGATGTTCTCGATGATGCGGCCCATCATGCGGCAGGGGCCACACCAGGTGGCATTGAAGTCGACGACCACCTTGCCCTGGGCGACGATGGACTGGAAGTCGGCGTCGTTCTCAAGAGTCTTGATCATTCTGTCTTTAGTCCTTTCTTGTTCTGCGGGTGAATTATATGCTCACTGGAAGGATGTAGCCCAGCGGGATGCTCAGAAGGCGAGGCTGATAAGATAGAGGACGATAAGGTGCAGGGGATAGAACAGGTAGAGGGGGTAGCGAATCGCCTTTTTCCTGGTGCCCGGCCGCCCGTCGTAGAGCATGATGAAGATCGCTCCGAGCATGCTGTAGCTCTCCCAGGCCCAGGAGATGCCAGGCTCGATGGGGGTGAAGCCAAAGAGCATCCGGATCAGCTGGAAGAGGCAGCCCACAGCGAGCAGGCCGATGGTCGCCCCGCCGTTGAGGATGAGCCTCATCCTCCTGGGGGCGATATCCAGAGGCTGGAGGCCGGCCTGGCTAGCTCGCCAGCGGAGGTAGCGGAAGCCGCCCTCGTAGCCGAAGTACATGGCGATGAACATGACCAGGCCGTAGGTGCCATAGTCGGAGGCGACACCGGCCGGAATCAGGGCGTAGACCCCGTCGGCTCCCTGGCGGTAGACGGTGAAGTCGGAGAGGACCAGATAGGCGATGGGTAGGAGGGCTAGAAGGGTCCACTTGTCGTTTCGTCTGAACAGGTAGATGACCAGGCTCCCCAGAGCCAGGTCGGTGAACACGTTGCCCGGGGTCAGCATGCCTCCCGTCTCGGGGAAGGCGTAGTAGACCACGTAGCAGAAGGCATCGAGGATGATGGCCATGAGGGCTAGACGCCCGAAGTAGCGCCAGTAGTTGCGGGTGTGGTAGACGCCCTCGATGGCCAGGAAGACGAAGATGGGGAAGGCGCAGCGACCGGTGCACCTGAGGATCTGATAGCAGACCTCGCCCAGGACCTCGGGGCCGAAGATCAGGCCGATGTGGTCGATCAGGGTGAAAACAAAGCCGATGACCTTCAGCCAGATGCCATCCAGGATCCTGCGGGGATAGATGGCGAGGCTCAGGAGCTGGTGGCGCTCCGCCACCCAGCTGTCCTGCACGCTGTTGCTCTGTGTCTCCATGCTATATCACCAGGGAGATCGAGGCGACGAAGTTGTTGAAGAGGTGGCAGACCCAGGGCGAGACGATGTTGCCCGTCGACTGGTAGGCTAGGCCCAGACCTATGCCCGACAGGATGTAGGTGGGCAGGTTCAAGAGCTCGCGGTACAGGGTGAAGGGGTCGCCTCCGATCGCGTCGACGATGCTGCCCTGAAAGTCGAAGTGGATCAGGCCGAAGATGGCGGCGGAGATCAGGAGGCCACCCAGCTTGTTCCAGCGGCTGATCAGGGTGTTGAGGCCACCGCGGTAGGTCAGTTCCTCGCAGAAGGGAGCCATGAAGACGGTCATGATAAACAGGGGTACGGGGAAGTCGCTAGCCAAGGATTCTAGGCCGCTCTGGTTGTTGTTCTCCGACATCCAGGAGATGCCGCTGATCATCATGGAGTAGAGGCTGGAGATGAAGAGGCAGGCGAAGAAGTAGAGGAATCCGTTCCAGACACCTCCGCCATTCTTAGTGAAGCCGATGCGGATGGTATTTCTTACTCTTCTATTGGCTAAAGCATAAATCATGAACACCAAGGTGATGATAGAGTAGGTGATGAAGTTGATGGCCATGTTGGCCTGGCGGATATTGAGAGCTCCATTCTCCACGAAGGAGTCCATGATTGCCGAGAGGATCAGACCCAACAGCTGAAAGCCCAGCCAGCCGGCGAGGAACATGAAGACGTTCTCCCAGGGCCTTGTGGCGTCCTGAAGCAGCGAGCGCTTGAGTAGATTGTTCATATACGATTGGTGATTTTAACCCAATTCACCGCGGTTTTAAGCCTTGAGAGCGCGGGTCAAGAAAACTTACAATATCAGCAACGCGTGCACGCGCGAACTTTATGTTGTCAGAGAGTGAGGTGCTCACCATGGATATACAGCTCATCGCGAATATCGTCTTCGGCGTCAGCGTGGGACTCGTGGCCCTGTTTGCCCTGATCGGCCTGGTCAAGGGCATCTGGAAGACGGGCTTTGCGCTCATCATCCAGGCGGTCCTCATGATCGTGGCCGTCTTCGCCGCCCCGGCGGTCGGCCAGGCCATCGGCTCCCTGAACCTGTCCTCTCTGGGCACCATCACCATCGGCGAGACGGTCATCCAGATCACCTCGCTGCGCCAGACGGTCTGCGACGCCATCACGGCCATGGGCCTGATCTCCCCCGTCCAGGGCCAGACCATCTATCAGGCCGCCCTGGCCGTGACCGACATCATCCTCGCCCTGGCCGCCTACATCCTGATGTGCATCCTCTCGATCTTCCTCTCCTGGGCCCTCTCGGCCCTGCTCTACCACACCCTGGTGAAGTGGTTCATCCCCAAGCGGGTGCGCCTCAAGCATCGCCTCCGCCCCCTCGGTGCGGTGGCCGGCGCGGCGATGGGCTTTCTCGCCTCCACCCTGGCGATCGCCCCCTTCTCCTCGGTGATTACCTTCCTCGGGCGCAACCAGCTGGCCCTCAACAACCTGGTCGATCGCGGCTATATCGATGAGGATATCCTCACCTACCTGGACCAGCTCGAGGGCTCGGCCTACGGGGGCGGCTGGCTCGGCGGGCTGGACGACAGCATGCTCCAGAGCGCGACCACGGTGAACTTCAACGGGACCAAGGTCTCGGCCGCCGACCTGATGGATCTGGTCACCGGCGTCTCCGGCCCCTTCACCGGAGCCCTGACCAGCGCCGACCTGGGCCAGTGGTTCGACTACACCGTCCTCCTCTCTCCCACCCAGACGGTCAACGCCATCTTCGACACCCTGATCAGCTCGAACCTGATCATGGGCCTGATGCCCGCCCTGTGCGAGGTGGCGGTCACTTTCGCCTCGGACAACACGCCTGTGGACCTCTCGGGCCTCTCCTTCGAGGACATCGACTTCTCCAGCGAGCTGACCTCGCTGCAGGAGGCCTACAACCAGCTCTATGCCACCGGCCTCTTCGACCAGCTGGTCGAGGACCCCGCCTCCATCTCCTTCACCCAGGAGGACCGGGACAACGTGGTGGCGGCCCTGGGCGAGCTCGGCGGGATGGATATCGTCGCCCAGAACATGGACGCCCTCTTAGTCCTCTCCTCCCAGTACGTGCAGCAATCGACCGGCTACGCCCTCCTCTCCCTCGACGCCTCCAAGTACGAGGGCATCGACTGGTCCCGCGAGCTGTCCATCCTCGGCTCGGCCGCCTTCGACCTAGCGGCCGCGGCCGGGGTCGACCTCTCGGTCGAGGCCTTCAAGGACACCGACCAGCTGGTCGACCAGATCATGGCCAGCCTCGGTCAGCCCGACCACCTCAACTACCTGCGCCGGGCGCTGGTGGGCGACAGCCAGGGCCGCGAGGGCCTCTTGGATATGAGCCTCTTCGCGCGCGGCGTCATCGACTACTCCCAGGCCACGGCTCTGCTGTTTGCCTCGGTGCCCACCCTGGGTGAGTTCCTCGACCGCGAGCAGCTGACCTCCCTGTTGGAGGACATGAACATCCAGGACCTGAAGAGGGATGTCGGCATCATCGTCGACATCCTGCCCCAGGTCGACATCCTGGTTGAGAAGTCCCACGAGCAGACTGGCAACTGGACCGACATCGTCATCGACCTCGGGGACGAGGAGACCATCGGGGCCCTCAAGTCGATCGTCGACCAGGCCGGCGAGTCCAGGATCCTCTCCGAGTTCCTCCCCATCGCCCTGTCCAAGGCCCTGCCCTCGATCTTGGAGAACCAGTTCGGCCAGCCCAGCTTCATGGGTCTGGACGCCTCCAGCTTCGACCTGAGCGGCGGCCCGGCCTTCTTCGAGGACCTCTCCAGCTTCCTCGATGTGGCCGGCGACCTGATGAGCCTCATCGACGCCGCCTCAAAGGAGGGAACCACCGCGGCCAAGATCGCCGCCATCGACCCGGGCAGCTTCTCTAGGGTCTTGAAGGCCCTGATCAACTCCTCGGTCTTCAACCCCGACCGGGTGATCGATGGCGAGGTGGTCTCCAACACCAACCTGGTGACCTTCCTCACCAGCGCCATGGAGAGCTTCGGCCTGGACCAGCTGGGCTTCACAGTGCCCGAGGATGCTGAGAGCATCGACTGGAACCAGGAGGCCGACCACCTGGCCCAGGTCCTTGAGACCTTCCAGGACAACATCGACATCCTCGGCCCCGACAACAACATCATCCTGGAGAACGTCACCTCCCAGGGCCTGGAGGACTTAGTCTTCTCAGTCAGCCGCTCCCAGCTTCTCGCCCCCTCGCTCGAGCGCTTCCTGGACACCCAGATCTCGGCTCGGGCCGACATGCTGGGCCTGCGCCTGCGCTTCGCCGAGATCGAGGACTGGACCGCGGCCGCCGCGGCGCTGGGCGACATCTGGGACCTGGCCCACCCCTTCATCTTCCAGCTGGATATCGACTACACCCAGCTGGACTACACCTACCTCAACGCCCTG
>CALVYN010000024.1 GCA_944372245.1 uncultured Bacilli bacterium | reverse complement strand
AGGCGGAGATGTTCTACAGGGAATACAGCAGCATAGAGTCCATCGATGACCTGAAGAGAAGGATCGAGGAGTACATCAGTCACTACAGCGAGGGACGTATCCAGGTCAGGCTGAGTGGCATGACGCCAGCAGCATATCTAAACGACGCTTCGCACCTAGCTCTTAGAGCCGTACAATAAAAGCAGGAGAGGAGCCCCCTACCTGTCTCATTCTAGGGGTTCACGACATTTCTTTTAATATCAGATTTTGCATGCATTTTCATGTAAAGCTATTGTTTAATCTTCATTTTCCTATATAGATTTCTAATTTCATCAATTGAAACCATTTTCCCATCACGAAGAACAAACAAATAATCAAAAGCATTAACCCTTCGCTCTTGTCCCATCATCTCTGCAGCAACTTCATGCATAGACTTAGTTTTGTTATGGTAATCCAATTTTCCTGTCGCTTCGACTAGAATCGCTTTCTCTCCATGCTTATTGAAAAATTCTTCTCCAATATGAAAATACCCCGCCTCTACCATCTCCTTGACAGAAACTTTTAATGGTTTTTGATCAAAAACCGCATTTTCAACATCAGTAATAACAGGAACAACTGTATCTAACCTTCTTTGCCCGTAAGAAATATATTTAGAATCACGCTCAATCATGGTGAATCTTCTTCCCATACGTTTAGCAACTGCGCCAGTTGTCATCGTTCCACCAAAGGGATCTAAAATTAAGTCATCCATGTGTGTAAACAAGGCAATTACTCTATATAAAAGCGCTTCAGGTTTTTGGGTATTATGTAACTTTTTATCATCGTCATCTTTTAATCTTTCATTTCCAGAGCAAACGGGGAATTCCCAAATTGATCCCATCTGCTTACCGCCATTTAAAAACTTGCCCGTTTTATAATTAAAAGTGAATTTTGCCTTTTTTGATTTAGAAGCCCACAATAAAGTTTCATGACTATTATTTAATCTTGTTCCACCAAAATTTGGCGTAGGGTTTGTCTTTTTCCAAATAATGTCATTAATAACCCAAAACCCTAATTCTCTTAATATTGAGCCAATTTCATAAATGGATTGCATACCTGAAATAACACAGATAGAACCATTATCCTTTAACAGTCTTCTTACCTCACACAACCATTTTCTAGTAAAGTCTTTGTAGCTATCCATGGATGCGAATTTATCCCAATCATCATCACAGCCATCAAATTCTGTTCCTTCAACTCTAAAAAGTTTTTTCCCCTCTTCTATCTGCATGAAATAGGGAGGATCAGCAAAGCAAAAATCAAAGCTTTTTTCAGGAAGATTTTTCATCACCTCAATGGTATCGCCTTGTAGGATTTTATTCACAAAATTCATATCATTCCTCCCTATGTTCCGCATATTTATCATCTCTAGATTAGTTTGACGGCGTTTTTCTTAATTTTTCTGCCTCCAGTAAATTATTTCCGCTGGAAAATAATTCATTTCTAAGTTGAATATATTGATTATCATTGGACATAAGTTTTTTCCAATACTTATCAGAGAGATTCATCAACGCCTTAAAGATCTCTTTACTAGAACCAAAATCTGGTATATCAACATCTTTATTTGCGTTTTCGCGATGATATTGATTAAGTAAACTTATAAGCTCATCCCATGCTTGTAATCCATTGTTGAGTGAAGCGAAAAATTCTTCTCCGTAATAAAGATGAAGATTTACATTATTGAATTGCAATTTTTTCATTTCCGAATCATAGAATAATTTATTTTTAATTAACGTGGAATCAACAAACCACATTGACGCATCAATATGAGAGTTAGGATGCTCCTTCATTACCTCTTCTATCTTCATCTTAAAATTACTAAATTGACCACGTTTTTTAGTACTGTCATGATCGTCACGAATCTTCATTTCAACCATAAAAATAGTGTTGCCATCAGTAAAATATTGATCGATTTTCAAAAGTAAACCAGCTTCGTTTTTCCCTAAATTCTTATCAAAAGTTTTATAGCCCAACTTTTCAATATATTTAGTAACAATGTCTTCAATAATATCTCCAAAGATAATTTCTCTACTTTGCGTAACATTTTGGATTAATTTTGTTTTTACATTTGAGAGACGAAAAATCCCGCAATAACGATTCGGATTATCAATTATCTTTTGCAATAAAGAAACGTAAAAATCATTTCCAGTTTTAATTCGATCAATTATTACTGAATTAAATTCATCAGCAGAAATAATCATATAAACATTCCCTCTCTTACCTAAAAACTATAGTTTTATTTTATATCAAATAGTGTTCCCCCTAAGGTATTTATTGTCTCTACTATATATCAAATAGTCCTATTTCTCGGACCTATTTTTTTATAAACAGCAGTTGGAATACGATTTGAATTTGTATTCAAAGGGTATGTTCAAATACACTATCAACCGCTACCTATGACCTATCTTCTGACAGTTGAGATTGATATATAGCCTCTAACAAATTAATCACTTACCCCATTCACTTGAGCGTCGTATTTGATTAAATTGCTTTCCCTTCGTGGATGAGAATTAATAATATAGAAACGATAGGAAACTACTCTATTTTCTTGAATTTAAGAGAAGCTCAACTATAATCTAATTGCTGACCGACTTGAGTGGAACAAAGCTGGGCTGGCTGTGCCAGTAAGTTCATAGGATTCCTATGAATGAGACGCCCTTGCTCCTGGGGTCGGTCTTTTTCTATTTCGATGAATCTTGAGGACAATATCCTTATCATTCCGAATCTTGGAAATAAGAAACTGAACCAAGTTTTCCGAATATCGATAACTGCTCTGTCCCTTTTGACCGACATTTACCGTGAAGACATATTCCTTGTTCGACTTAAGGTTGAATTCTTTCAGCAAGAGATTGAGAGCATATATAGTAAAAACATGTCCCTTTCCCTTTTTTGAAGGCTTGTCGGACAACGGTGTATACGCAATTTGTTCTTCCTGAATAATCTGGTCGATTCGATCCGCGAGCATATGGTGACTAAGTGGATATTTGGCATTGACGTCTTCGGTTCTTTCAATGTATTGGATATTGTCGTCTTCAGGATTTCGGCTTTGATAAAAGCTGAAATCAGCAAGGTTTTGCTTACTGACACGAACAACTTTGATTTTTATGGCAGTGGCAATAGAGGTCTTTTCGTCTCGATCGTTATAGATGTGATTGAAATGGGCCCTGTGTTTCAAAAACATATCGCGGATGCCTTCTCCATATTTATCGAGAATCTCATTCTCATCGGGAATCGCATCGTTTGAAAATAGTGTTAAAAAGCTAGTGTTCACATAGCTGGAAATGATGACATCCAAATACTTTTTAATACGGTCTGAAAAAGCCTGAACATTAAAAGATAGAAGTGGGACATACATATTCTCCTCTTCGTGGATGAAATAATGAGTTGATTGATTACGAAGACCTACTACCTCTTCCAAATTCTGTCTGACAGGATCATTTTCATTCGTCATAACTTTCTTTATACAATCAGAAAGGGTCAAGCTTCGCCGATTATCCTTTTCAGGATAGAAAATATCTTTGCCATCCCTTAGCATCTTGGCCTTGAGCATCAGCTCCCAAGCGTTACAGAGAAAGAAGAGCATTCCCTCAACACGATATTTGATAGTCGGCTTATTGAAAATCTCTAGTGCTAATAGAAAAGCATCGATACTTTTCTCTTTCAGAAACAGAAACTGTTTGTCGTCCATATAACACCTCACAGAAGTTTGAATCCGATGTTGTATAAGGAAAACGTCCCTTGTGTATTTCTTCGTAATCATCGGAATTCTTATAGACTAGTTAATAATCATCAAGCGCTCCAATTCAAGCAAGTTAACATACGTACTCTTAGAAAATAAAAATGAGTCCGATTTCTCGGACCCTTATCTTTAACTAATGGTAGCGGGGACAGGACTCGGACCTGCGACCTCCGGGTTATGAGCCCGACGAGCTACCAACTGCTCCACCCCGCGATGACCTGTCTTTTGGACAGCGGAAATTACTATACCACTAGTTCCACTAAAATTAAATACCCATGTGGTACTTCACGACTTGCTGATAATTGACAAACTAAGTGCAAGTTTTAGCCGGCAGTTGCACTTAGTCTGGCAATCATCTCTCACATGTTGAATAAGTGCCTGCGTAAAACTATGGATTTCCACTCCAACGCTATACTATCTCCGCCACAAGGAGGTGCCACCATGCGCTGTCTCATCATCGTCAACCCGTACGCAAGGAGCAGCTCCGTCCTGGAGAAGGCTGCTCGCCTGAAGGAGGAGCTGACCCTCCTAGATTGTGAATCCGATGTCAGGGATGCCACCCAGCTAGTTCCCACCCTGGAGAGTTCCGAGTTTCATCTAGCCGATGAGACGCACTATGACTTCTGTCTATATCTAGATAAGGATAAGTATCTAGCTAACCTCCTAGAGAGGCGTATGCCCGTCTTCAACTCGGCCAGAGCCACCGAGCTCTGCGATGACAAGACCACGACCTTCCTAGCGCTCATGGGTTCAAGTATCCGTACTCCCAAGACCATCCCTGCTCCCCTCTGCTACACCGCGCCCACCGGTGAGGCAGCCACGAGATTTATCGACCGGGTCGAGACCGAGTTGGGATACCCCCTTGTCTGCAAGGAGGCCTACGGCTCGTTGGGACGCCAGGTCTATCTGGTGGAGAACCGCCAGCAGCTGGAGGAGACCTATCAGCGCTTAGGCCGCACCACACACCTATACCAGGAGTTCATCGGTGCCTCCACCACCAGCGCCTCGGACTATCGCGTCATCACGGTCGGAGGCAAGGTGATCACCAGCATGCGCCGGGTCAACGATCACGACTTCCGCTCCAACCTGGGCAACGGCGGTCACGCCCTGCCAGTCACCTCGCTGGACCCAGCTATCGCCACCATGGCCGAGCAGTGCTCTAAGCTCCTGGGGCTGGATTATTCCGGCGTGGATATTGCCCTGGATAGGCAGGGTAAGCCCACCCTCTTAGAGGTCAATTCCAACGCCTTTTTCAAAGGTGTGGAGAGCGTCTCCAAGGTCAATGTGGCCCGCGCCTTTGTCACCCACTGTCTCAAAGAGGTAAAAAAGCGGGGTTGACCCCTAGATTTTCGTCTTCGCTTTCAACGAGAAAACCCAGGTCGGTTTCTGTAGATTGCTCAACGATAAATTCCTAGGTCTCACCTAGGTATTTTATTATCGGGTTATTTTCGAATATATTTTGAAATCCCTCCGTTTTCCCCCTCCGCTTACAAATTTGAAAGCGCAACCTTAAAAAACATTTAAAATAACCTTTGAAATCCGCTTGATTTCTCTCTATGATTAGCCCGATTTTCAAGCCGGCTAACTCCCGGGTAGAACATTAGGAAGGAGATAACGAATTGGGAACTTCGTCTTTGGGCCTCAGGCCTGGGGGTGGTGCTCTTGATCGCATGTTCAACCCGCAGCGTTCACCCCGCTGCAACAGTCGGGCCGATAGAGGCAACGCATTCCTCGAGAGGCGTTCGATCCTCTCCGGTCACTACATCTCCCGGCTTCACCTCACGGTGAAGCTCTATCGACCCCCGGTCATCAGGTCGTCGAGCTTTCGAACGCGCTAGAGGGAAGAGAGAGACTTCCCGGCGCTAGAGAGCGCAGCATCCGTGCGCAGCTATTTTTGCGCGTCGACTTTACCGATTACAGGAGAAAGATAATGAAAGAAAGAAACGAGCGCCTCACCCGGCGCACTCGCGCGGCTATCGCCTCCCTCTTTCGTCGCAGCGGCGAGCCCCGCGAGAAGGAGGAGCCCCAGGCGGTCCAGGTGACCCCTGAGGCTATCCAGACGCCCCAGCCCGCCCCCAGCGTCACACCTGAGAGCACTCCCGCTCCCACCGACATCCCCGATGCGGACAAGATCATCGAGCTCAAGCACGTCACCAAGGTCTTCGATGGCGTCAAGGTCATCGACGACGAGAACTTCTATGTCCGCCGCGGCGAGTTCCTGACCCTGCTGGGCCCCTCGGGCTGCGGCAAGTCCACGACCCTCAGGATGATCGCCGGCTTTGAGACCCCCTCCTCGGGCGACATCATCCTCGACGGGAGAGATATCGTCCCCGTCCCGCCCTACAAGCGCCCGGTCAACACCGTCTTCCAGCACTACGCCCTCTTCCCCAACCTCGACGTCTACGGAAACGTCGCCTTCGGACTGAAGCTCAAGAAGGTCCCCGTGGCCCTCAAGGATAAGGAGGGCAACCCTGTCCTGAAGATCAACCGCAGCAAGATCCGCTACTTCCGCCGCCAGATCGCCCGCTTCGAGAAGGACCCCGTCATCTCCCAGGAGGAGAAGGAGCGCCGCATCCAGGAGTTCCAGGACCAGATCGACTACCTCAAGACCCACCCCGAGCCGGCCTACCGCAACCGCAAGCTCACCGACGAGGAGATCGACGACCGGGTCATGCGGGCGCTGCAGATCGTCGACCTGGACGAGATGGAGGACCGCTCCATCACCAAGCTCTCCGGCGGCCAGCAGCAGCGCGTGGCCATCGCTAGAGCCATCTGCCTCGAGCCCAAGATCCTGCTCCTGGATGAGCCGCTGGGCGCCCTCGATCTGAAGATGCGCAAGGACATGCAGCTGGAGCTCAAGGAGATGCACCGCAAGCTGGGCATCACCTTCATCTACGTCACCCACGACCAGGAGGAGGCTCTGACCATGTCCGACCGAGTCATGGTCATGTCCAACGGTCTGATCCAGCAGATCGGCACCCCCACCGAGATCTACAACGAGCCCAAGAACGCCTTCGTGGCCGACTTCATCGGCGACTCGAACATCTATAACGGCGTGATGACCGGCGCTAGGAAGGTCCGCTTCCTCGGGAGGGAGTTCACCTGCGTGGATGACTTCCCCCTCAACCAGAGGGTCGACGTGGTCGTCCGCCCCGAGGATGTCGAGCTCTTCGACCAGGCCGGCGAGGGCACCTTCGCGGGCCACATCGACTCCTGCGTCTTCAAGGGCATCTTCTTCCAGTACTCGATCATGGTCGGCAGCCAGGAGGTCATCGTCAAGTCGACCCGCGCCTTCCCCGAGGGCAGCACCGTCTTCATGCGGATCAGCCCCAACGGCATCCACATCATGAACAAGGAGCTGAGCCTCAACGTCTTCACCGACTGCGTCATCGACAAGCACAACCAGCTGACCGTCGGCGAGGCCACCTTCGACATCGACGTGACCAAGCTCCTGCCCAACTCCAAGCTCGACGATGACGGCTACCTGGTCCAGGGCGAGCACCGCTACGACCTGAGCGGCCTCAAGGTCACCGCCACCATCCGCCCCGAGGACGTGCGCATCACCGACGACACCTCCGAGGCCCAGGTGACCGGCACGGTCGACTCCTCGGTCTGGAAGGGCGACCACTACCTCTTGGTCGTCCACACCTCCGACGATGAGGACTACGTCGTCTCCACCCCCTACGCGTTCACCGCCGAGGATACCGTCGGTCTGAGTATCCCTGCCGAGCGCATCGTCCTCAAGGTGAAAGGAGATCTGTCCGCCCATGAGGTATAAATTCGCGCGCAAGGCGCCGGTCATCCCCTACGCCGTCTTCCTCATCCTCTTCGTCATCCTGCCGATCCTGATCATCATCTACTATGCCTTCACCGATGCCCAGGGCTACTTCTCCTTTGAGTCCCTCGTCGAATTCTTCACCAACACCACCAAGTTGGACGTTCTCTTCGTCTCGCTTCTCATCGGCTTCTTCAACACTCTTCTCTGTCTGATCATCGCCTTCCCGCTGGCCTATGTCCTGGCCAACCCCAAGCTCAATAACAACTACGTCCTCGTCATCCTCTTCGTCGTTCCCATGTGGATCAACTTCGTCCTCCGCACCGGCGCCATGAAGGAGATGCTCTCCTGGATCGGCATCAACGGCGGCACCCATCCGATCACGGCCACGATGATCGGCATGGTCTACAACTACCTCCCCTTCACCATCCTGCCCCTCTACTCGACCATGCTCAAGCTCGACCGCTCCCAGATCGAGGCGGCCAAGGACCTGGGCTGCAATCCCCTGCAGACCTTCATCAAGAACATCATCCCCCAGAGCCTGCCCGGCATCGTCTCGGCCGGCATGATGTGCTTCATGCCGACCATGTCCTCCTACGTCATCTCCGACACCCTCTCCGACGGCCGCATCATGCTGTTTGGCAACTCCATCTACCTGAGCTTCTCCCAGCTGGACTGGAACGGCGGCTCGTTCATGTCTCTCGTCATGCTGGTCATCGTCTTCCTGACGATGCTCTTCACCCGCAGATTCTCTAGGAACACCGATCCTGAGAGAGGAGGTGCATCATGGTAACCTTCAAGAAGGTCCTCGCCCAGAGCTTCATCTGGATCCTTCTGGCGCTCATCTATCTCCCCATCCTGCTTCTGATCGTCTGGTCGTTCAACTCCTCGACCGTCCTGGGCGTGTGGCAGACCGGCAACGGCGTCAACGGCTCCGGCCTGACCGGCGAGGTCTACGAGGCCCTCTTCCGCTCCGAGGAGATCGGCCGGGCCCTGGGCAACACCGTCATCGTCGCCCTCTCCTCCGCCACGGTGGCCACCCTGCTAGGCACCATGGGTGCCATGGGCGCCTACTACTGCAAGCGCCGCACCACCGCCATCATCGAGGCGGTCAACCAGATCCCCGTGGTCAACGCCGAGGTCATCATCGCCATGTCTCTGACCGTCATGTTCGTGATGGTCGGAAACATCATCTTCCACGAAAACCTCTTCTCCTTCTGGACCCTTTTAATCGGTCATGTTGTCCTCTCGGCCCCCTTCGTCTACCTCAACGTCAAGCCCAAGCTCCTCCAGCTGGACCCCTCCCTCTACGAGGCGGCCCTGGACCTCAACGCCACCCCCTCTCTGGCCGTGCGCAAGGTCATCATCCCCCAGATCCTGCCCGGCATCCTCTCGGGCTTCATGCTGGCCATCTCCCTCTCCCTCGACGACTTCATCGTCACCGCCTTCACCTCCGGCCCCGGCCTGCTCTCGGGCCAGGGCACCATCGTGACCCTGTCCACCTATGTCCAGTCCAAGATCAAGAAGGGTCCCGTCCCCGCCGAGATGCGCGCCCTGACCACCTTCATCTTCCTCTTAGTGGTCGGTATCGCGGTCGGCTACACCATCTTCAACAACGTCAGGGCCAAGCGCGGCTCCTCCCACTCCTCCAAGCGCGCCAAGGCTCTGGCGAGAGCGGAGGGCAGAAGATGAGAATCGCTAAGCTCACCGCCGCCGCCATCGCCCTGGCCGGGGCCATCCTCGGCCCGAGCCTGAAGCTCGGCGACACCGCCAGCGAGGCGCTGGCCACCCATCTGACCATCAAGCGGGCCGAGTCGCTCCCGGAGAAGGTCCTCAAGGTCTACAACTGGGAGGACTACATCCTGCCCGACATGACCGCGGCCGAGGCCGAAGACAACGGCTACGACCGCGCGGCCATCGACGGACTGAACACCCGCTTCGAGAACTACATGCTGACCCAGGGCGAGAACGTCACGGTCGTCTACGACACCTTCGACACCAACGAGACGATGCTCTCCCAGCTCAAGACCGGGCGCATCGACTACGACCTGATCTGCCCCTCCGACTACACCATCCAGAAGATGATGGACGAGAACCTGATCATCCCCTTCGACAACGAGGAGGAGTATCCCGGTTCCACCCCCTACTACGACCAGTACGCCTCCCCCTACCTCATCTCCAAGCTCGAGTCGATCAAGGCCTACGACCGCTACCACCAGGGCGAGGAGGCCACCTACGAGGCCGGCCACGTCCAGGACTTCATGCGCGGCTACATGTGGGGCACCCTCGGCCTGGTCTACAACCCCGACTTCCACACCTACCAGGAGCGCGGCATCAGCCCGGAGAAGATCCGCGAGGACGTCCAGTCCTGGAACATCCTCTGGGACTCCGACTACCGCCAGACCGCCTACGTCAAGGACTCGATCCGCGACACCTACGCCGCCCTCATCATCAAGGCCTACCTCCCCGAGGTCGAGGAGCTCAAGCGGGAGTACGACGCCGGCACCCTCTCCGAGGAGGACTACAACGCCCAGCTGACCGAGATCTTCAACCGCTGCGACCCCGACACCCTGGACCTGGTGGCCCAGTCCCTCCGGGAGCTCACCAACAACTTCTACGGCTACGAGGTCGATAACGGCAAGGACGACATCCAGAAGGACTCGACCGTCGGCCTGCTCCTATCCTGGTCCGGCGATGCCGTCTACTCGATGAACAGCGCCGACGATGCCGGCAACGGCGTCAGGCTGGAGTACGCCCTGCCCAGCGAGGGCGCCAACATCTGGTTCGACGGCTGGGTCATGACCACCTACGCCCGCGACCACGGCCTGACCGACATCGCCCAGGCCTACGTCGACTTCCTCTCCACGCCCGTGAGCGAGAACGAGGAGCTCTACGACATGGGCCCGGCGGTGGCCAACATGGACTACATCGGCTACACCCCCTTCATCGCCGACGACCAGGTCTTCGACTACGTCCGCAGCTCCTACGACGTCCGCGCCGACGAGGACGGGGTCATCGCCGACCCCGAGGCTCTGCCCGAGGGCGAGGAGGGCGTGGACTACGTGGTCAAGGACCTCACCTACTTCTTCTCTTCCGACCCCGAGCGGGAGAAGTACTACATCTACGCCGATCCGGCCGAGGCCAACCGCCAGCTGGATACGATGTATCCCAACGAGGACCAGCTGGCCTTCCTGGTCGTCATGGCCGACTTCGGTGACAACCAGGACCTGGTCACCCGGATGTGGGAGGCCAACAAGGCCATCCAGATGCCGATCTGGGTCTACATCCTCTTCGGTGTCCTCGTGGTCGGCGGCCTGCTCCTGTGGGGCTTCTTCGCCTACAAGCACCACGTGGTCAGGGTGCGCCGCCGCCAGCGCCGCGAGGCCAACCGAGCCAAGCTGGCTCAGCAGCAGGCGAGCACAGATACCGCCAAGCACTAGATATCTCCCAAGCGATAAAGGCCCGCTTCGTAGCGGGCCTTTTATCGTCTAGATCTAAGTTGCTAATTCTGCTTCTTGTCGAAAACACCAGTGGCTTTCAGAGTATAGAAGATTGCGAAACCCAGACTGATAACACCGATGACCGTGCCGATGATGGCGATCAGCTTCGAGACCAGTTTGCTGTTTTCGACCTCCGCTAGATAGTCGTCGTAGGAATAGAGCGGGGTGCCGTCCCCCTGGGCCAGCTGAAGGATGCGCGCCTGCTGCTGATAGTTATTGTCAAAAGCAGCTTTCCTCACCTCGCTGACGAAAAGATTCAGCGTGCTGGTCTCATCGAGGTCCCACAGATTGAAGTTGACTTTGTTCATGGGCAGATAGTAGACCAGGCTCTCATCGGAGTCAGGGATGATCATGAGGCAGTCCCGCTGGCTCGCATTCAGATCGTCATCGTAGGCGAAGTAGTCCTGCTTGAGGGTGTAGTCAGACAGGCTCACAGGGGTGCCAGGATCAGGCTGAACGTCCATTGTGCAGAACATGCCGATACCGCAGCCTAGCGTCAGGACAGCCACGAGATAGCAGCCGACCGCTGAGGTTTTGCTCTGGCTCTTCTTCACCGTATCCTTGTTGCTGAGTATCTTGTCGATCTTTTCACGAGTAACCTTGCGTCCGTAGAACGTGATCAGCTCGAAGGTCGCCTCCCGATTCAGATGGGGGCCTTCACCCTCCTGATTGAACAGCTCATCAGGGGTAGCCAGCATGGTCTGGCCATCGTAGACGAGCTGAGCGCCGACCAGCATTCGGTCGCTGTGGGCGATGCGATGGAGGATGTGGATCTCGCCATCGATGCGCACCGCCAGCTTGGGCGAGGAATACATGGTGGGCTGAAGGATCTGGACCAGCTCATCCGCACTGATGGAGATCGGTTCAAAGCCCTTGTCGAGCAACTTCTGCGCCCGCTTGAGCGACCCCTTAGGATCCAGAGCACTCATGACAGAGAACGGTATGGCAAAGGTCAGTCCAACCAGGATCAAGGCCAGGGCGGCGATCATGAGGATGATGCAGACCAGATCGCTCACGCGCACGGCAGTCAAGACGATAGTGGCGATCAAGAGCAGGATGCCAGGAGCTAATAGACCGGCGATGACCAGGCCAAAGTAGAGAGTCTTGGAGCGCTTGGCTAAACTGCAGTCAGCATGCTTCATGACGAATTCGATGAATTTTTTCTTCATGGATAATTCCTTTCTGACTCAGCCGTAACAACCGTGTGTATTTTACCTTACACCCTACGTTAATTTAACTCTGTGCGCCGCCAGCCTTCTCACCCTGTCATAGGAGCCGGGATCCACATGTGCCACCGCAATCCATTCTAAGGGATTGGTACGATGAAAAAGAGCCGCCAGCGGCGGCTCTCTCGATGTGATTGTCAGCTTTAGAAGAAGGTGCCACGGGCCGCCTGACGGACCTCGTCGGTCGTGCTGAAGGGGATGCGGGTGGTGTAGCCGGCCTTGGCGCAGACGTACTCGTTGACGGGCCAGGAGAAGATCTCGGTGTTCCAGCGGAGGACGGAATCGTTGTATAGGTCGCGGGCCGCGGTGACCTCCTTCTGGAGGTAGGAGTTCTGCTCCATGCAGCGCTGGATGGCCTCGTGGGCCTTCAGCTCAGGATACTTCTCGAGGGCGACGTTGATCTGGCCGAACAGCTGGTCGATCTGCTGGTTGGTCTGCGAGCGGATGGCATCGTTAGCCTCGGGGTTGACGCCGGAGCGGTAGGCGGCGACCTTGGTCATGACATCCTTGTCCAGGTCGATGCTCTTGTCGAGCAGCTTGGCGGCGTTCTGCAGGATGTTGACGCGGTTCTCCAGATAGTTGTCGATGGTGGAGGCGTCGTGCTGGATCTTCTGCTGCAGCTTCTGGAAGTAGGCGCGGCGCTTGATGGCGATGATTTGGAAGATCAGGCCGGGGATGATCAGCAGGCACCAGAGGGCGATGCGCAGGACCTTGGTACCGGTCTGCTCGACCACGGGCAGCTGCTTCTCGATCACGCGCGCGTCGCGACCGGTGCTGACAGGATCGGTCATCTCATCTAGAGGGTTAGCCATAAATCAGTTCCTTTCTTCCTCGGTCTTCTCGCCGAGGGCACGAGATACTCTATCCTCGCTCTCATCATTATAAGCGTCGATGAGCATTCCGAGGAAGCCGCCCACGCGGCTGTAGCCGCCGTTGCGCCCCAGAATCGTCCCGAAATTGGATTCGGGCTCATCCTTGACGGGGCGGAGCGTGACGGGCCGCTCGGCCTGGATGGGGATGTACTCATCCCAGTGGACGGGGACTAAGTGGGTGTGGCCATCGCCGCCGACGACGGGGATCATGTCCACCCGCCCCTCGGTGCGGAAGGCCTTGGCCGTGACCGTGAAGCTGTCGGCCTTGCCGATGTGGCCGGTGTAGGTGACCTTGAGGATCGAGGGGGTGGCCGCGCCCTCGGGGCTGAAGTCGCTCTCGGGCATGGCGTTGACCGCGGCCATCGCCTCGTAATCGGTCATCGAGTCGGCCGGGCGCTCCCAGTCGTACTTGAAGGGTCCCGCGTCGGTCATCTGATAGAGGGGGATGCAGAGGAGGGGGGCTAGGTCGAAGTAGAGGGAGCGGAAGAGCTCGGAGATATTATCCACGAAGTGCTGGCGCAGCAGCTCGACGGAGCGCTC
Source organism: uncultured Bacilli bacterium (assembly GCA_944372245.1). GTDB lineage: Bacteria > Bacillota_I > Bacilli_A > RFN20 > CAG-288 > CAG-568. Next base: position 4,172 of record CALVYN010000024.1, on the reverse strand, counting down.
CTCGTAGAAGAGGGCGGGGTCATATTTGTAGAAGCTCATCGAGTGGATCGAGCTGACCCCGTTGATCTTGCCGCTCTTGGCGAAGTAGAAGTCGTCGCCGTAGCCCTCCTTGGAGCGGAGGAGCTCCAGGATGTTCTGCTGGGCCAGAGGGGTGAACAGGAGGCGGAACTGCATCTCGTTATCGCGGTTCTCCGCGCCCCAGATGGCCTCGAACTCCGTGTTGCCCATGGGCTGGTAGTGGCCGCCGCTCTCTAAGGACTCATGCGCCTTCTTCTCCAGGCGCTTGCCCTCCTTGTCCACGAACTTTCTGACCTTCTTCTCGTCGTTTAAATCGACCCTGCACGCCTGGCGGGAGAAGTGGAGGTCGGGGGCGGCGTTGTTGCCGTAGTAGGTGTAGATCTGGCGGGAGTAGTGGGGCGCCGGGTGCTGGGAGGTGGCCGTTAAGACCTGGGTGCGGACCTCGGTGTGGATGTGGCCCTCGCTGTCGGTGTGGGTCTCGGTCCAGGTGATGGTGAGGTGGCCGACGTAGGTCTTGAGGAACATGCTCTCATCCAGGAGGTTCACGCGGATGAAGGGGTTGGTGTCGATGTCGCCCGACATCACGCCCAGGATCGACTGGTCCTCGCCGACGATGTCCACGAAGCCATAGGTCTTGGACAGCTTGGCGTACTTGTTCATCGAGAAGCTGGGGTCGAGGGTGAACATGGTGCACACGCTGTTGGAGATGTTGTTGAAGTCGTCCCAGCGGAGCAGGTCCTTGAGGTAGGAGAGCTGCTTGAGGCACTCCATATCCAGGGCCTTGATCTCGGCGTTGCGCTTGGCGTCGTCCGCCGCCATCTCCCTGAGCTTCTTCTTGAAGTAGGTGAGGATCAGGACGAGCAGGCCGACTCCGACCACTGCGCCGATGATCAGGAGGCAGAGGCTGGTGGTCAAATCGCCCTCGGTGCAGATCATCACCAGGCCTATGACCGCGCAGATGAAGGCGGCGATGTCCAGGGCGATACAGAAGTTTCTGAGGGTCGCCATCCGATTGCGCCGGCCGTCCTCCCTCTTGTCGACCTCCTGGGCCGCCGTCAGCTTCTTGTAGGTCTCGCAGTTGGCCGCGGTGTCGACCTTAGCCTGGTCGATCAGCCGGTCGATGAACTTGCCGGCGGCATCCCTGACGCGGTCCTTCAACGATTTGGCGTAGTAGTCTACGGGATCAAACTTCTCGGCATCGCCGTAGGTGTTGGTATCTCGCATATACACCTCCTTTCACGCTAGTTAAATATTTTATCAAGGTTGAGTGATACATAAAATGACCATACCTGACCACTCCGCGGATCGCCAAATATTAAAAATGCACCCTTCCGGGTGCATCGGAGCTAGTCGGGGTCGCCCGATCGGCGCCGCTTGGGCGAGAAGTAGCCGATCAGTAGGGCCAGGGTGACGATGAACATCAGGATGGCCAGGGCCACCATGCAGGCGAACAGGGCCACGCTCTCCACGCCCGCGAGAACCAGCGAGGTCACCACGACGAAGGCCAGGGAGATCACAAGATCGGCCCCCAGGCCGATGGCGAACAGATGCTTGCGCATGGGATATCCTCCTCTCGTGAGATATTTTAACCCTCGCTCTTGGTTCCCTCACCATCCTTGGACATCAGGTCGCCCAGGATGCGGAAGTAGGAGCGCATCTCCGCATCGAAGCCCTCGTCGACGTTGAAGACCCTGTCCTCGGAGCGATGCTCGCTCCCGTGCGAGCCATCCAGGAGGCTGGAGACGGTCGGGTCGACCGGGGAGACGATGACGTCGCCCGACTCCTGGTGGGCACCCTCGTACTCATCCTCCTGATAGCCAGCCAGAAGCTCGGAGGTCTGGCCGTAGTCGTCGGCGATCTGGCTGTCCCAGGCCGGATAGATGTTGTCGGGCTTGGCCGCCACCGGGTGCTCCTCGGTGCGGCTCTGCTTCTCGTCCACCTCGGGGGCGGGATTGACCGCACCGATGAGCGAGGCGGAGGAGAGGAGGGCAAAAGTCAGGCTCGCAGCTTTCTTCTTCATACCTTGCACCTCCTATCATCTTCACGACACGTACCTAATCTTAAGTTCATCTTGGATAATAAACTATCTAAGTCATCTGTAAAGGGACGATAGGGGGAGGAGACGATGAAACTTCTAGCCTTCGACTGCGACGGCACCATCCTGGATACGCGCGCGGACTACGCCGCGGCGATCAACCACACGCTGGAGCAGTTCGCCAGGCCGACCATCTCGCTGGCCGATGTCACGGCTTTTCTGGGCTATGGCACCGACTATCTGGTCCGCAAGAGCCTGGAGAAGGTCGGGGCCAGCGAGATCTTCGACGCGTTCAAGCCCGTCTACCTGGAGCGCTACTTCTCCCACCTCTGCATCCACACCCATCCCTATCCCGTCATCGAGACCTTCCTGACCCAGGCCCAGGCTAGGGGCTATCAGCTGGCTGTCATCTCCAACAAGCCCGACTACGCGGTCAACCAGCTGATGCAGCGCTGCTTCCCCACCATCGGCTTCGCCTGCGTCAAGGGTCAGGCTCCGGGGGAGCAGCCCAAGCCCCACCCCGAGCTGATGGAGAAGGTCCTAGCCAAGCTCGGGGTCTCCCCTATGGAAGTATCCTACTTTGGCGACACTGAGGTGGACGCCATGTTCGCCCGCCGCTGCCACCTCGCTCGCCTCTTCATGGTCACCTGGGGCTTCCGTAAGCCCCAGGAGCTGAGGGAGAGCCTAGAGCGGGAGCACATCGAGCCGGAGAGATACCTCTCCTCGACCGCCGAGCTATTTTCTCTGATTTAACGGAAAGCTCTTTCAGGCACAGCCGTCGGGGCAAGTTTTATAATCATTGTCAAAATTTTCACATAGGAGGAAGAAGACCCATGATCGTCCTAACCGGTCCCAGCGCCTCGGGCAAGACCGAGACCGCCAAATACCTGATGGAGAAGTTCGGTCTGAAGAAGGTCGTCACCTGCACGACCCGCCAGCCCCGCCGGGGCGAGGTCAACGACGTGGACTATCACTTCCTGACCCGCGAGCAGTTCGCCCAGGGCAAGGCGGCCAACGAGTTCCTGGAGACCGCGGAGTACAACGGAAACCTCTACGGCACCAAGTATGCCGACCTAGGTCCCGACAAGGTCGTCTGCGTCGAGCCCATCGGCGCCCACTCCTACCGCAAGGCCCTGGGGGACAAGATGTTCTGCGTCTACCTCGACGCCAGCGAGGAGACCCGCCTGGCCCGCATGATCGAGCTGCGCAAGGACGGCGTCGAGGCGGCCCAGGAGCGCATCCGCCGGGACCGCGAGGTCTTCTCCGACGACATCAACGGCGCCAAGAGCGTAGCCGATGTCATCCTCACCACCGACGGCTGGACCGTCGAGCGCGAGGCCCTCGAGGTCTACGAGGCCTATCAGACTTGGAAGGCCAAGCACAACCTCTAGCCCGGCTCGAGACCCCGGAGCTGACCCTGACCTGCGCCTACCGCCAGGGCCAGGCCTTCCTCGATCTCAGCGACGGCCGCAGCTTCCCCTTCAGCCTGGTCCAGAGCCTGGCGCTCAGGCGAGCGAGCCTCTTCGTGCGCCCGCGCCTGGTCATCACGCTGAGGACGGGCGAGACCGTGGTCGACCTGAGGCTATCCCGAAGGAGGAACGTGGAGAACGCCGCCCTCGCCTTCCTCGAGACCTGCAAGGGTTGCCTAAAATCAGTCAAGCAAAAATAGCAGGTGATCCTGCTATTTTTTTATCTCTACAAATCTATTTTTAGTAAAGTAAGTTGTGTCTACTTTCCATTCAGAATTCAGGTAGAAGAACTATCTAGCTAGCCTACATTCCAAACGCCTTTTTCAAGGCTCTGATCCGGCGCTCCATCGCCTCCTTCACCAGCGGGCTCTTGCCGCGGATATCGAAGCCGTGCATGGCACGAGCCACCTCGAAGAGGGAGACGGGAACACTGGAGGTCTTCAGTGTCTCAGCCAGCTGGACACCCTCGTCGTGAAGGCAGTCGAATTCACAGACCTCGATGTAGGTCTCAGGGAAACCCTCGAGCTTCGGCCGCTGGCCGATGGATTGAATCTGGCGTCCACCGAGATGGTAGTGCCACATCTTGGCGTTCATCTCAGAGTTCCACATCGGAGTATCGTCGAACTTCAGCATCGAGGGCGTATCCATCG
>CALVYN010000023.1 GCA_944372245.1 uncultured Bacilli bacterium | reverse complement strand
CAGCGGCGTCATGTTCCCCGACTACACCACCCCCGGCGTGAACTACATCATCCCCGACTTCACCCACCTGAAGGAGAACGAGCGCAAGATCCGCGCCCTGCTCATCACCCACGGCCACGAGGACCACATCGGCTCGATCCCCTTCCTGCTCCAGACCGTCAAGGTCCCCGTCATCTATGCGCCCCGCCTGGCCTGCGCGCTGATCCGCCACAAGCTGGAGGAGTACAACCTGACCTCCGCCACCAGCATCGTCGAGGTCGACGAGCACTCCGACGTCCGCTGCGGCAGCTTCCGCGCCCAGTTCTTCCACGTCACCCACTCGATCCCCGACGCCTTCGGCATCTACGTGACCACCCCTCAGGGCACCCTAGCCACCACCGGCGACTTCAAGATCGACCTGACCCCCGTGGACCACGACTTCGATATGTCTCTGCTCACCCGCTTCGGCGACGAGGGCATCGACCTGCTGATGGCCGATTCGACCAACGCCGAGCGCGAGGGCTACACCCCCTCCGAGCGGAACGTCAAGCACGGTATCGACGACGTCTTCTCTCGGGCGATGGGCCGCATCATCATCTCAACCTTTGCCTCCAACCTCTCCCGTATCACTCAGATCGCTCAGTCGGCTTTCTCCCACGGCCGCAAGCTCTGCGTCATGGGCCGCTCGATGGAGGGCAACCTCAAGATCGCCCGCGACATGGGCCTGGTGAAGATCCCCGACTCCAACCTGGTCGACGCCGACCAGATCCAGCACCTACCCGCCTCTCAGGTCTGCATCCTCTGCACCGGCAGCCAGGGTGAGCCGATGGCGGCCCTGTCCAGGATCGCCATGGGCCAGCACCGCTACATCCGCATCCAGCCCGGCGACACCATCGTCTTCTCCTCCCACCCCATCCCCGGCAACACCGCCTCGGTCAACCGGGTCGTCGACGACCTGACCAAGATCGGCGCCAACGTCGTGGTCGACAGCCCCGCTCTGGCCCTCCACTCCTCCGGTCACGCCTCCAAGGTCGAGCTCAGGCTGCTCCAGAAGCTGGCGCGCCCCAAGTACTTCATGCCCATCCACGGCGAGTACCGCATGCTGGTCCTCCACTGCCAGGTGGCGGTCGAGTGCGGCATGCCCGCGGAGAACGCCTTCGTCATGGCCAACGGCGACACCCTGGTCATGTACAAGCACCGCATCTCCCGCGGCCCCCACATCCCCTGCGACGCCCTCTACATCGACGGCAAGTCGCCCATGGGTATCGCCTCCTCGGTCATCCGCGACCGCAACACCCTGATCAACGAGGGCGTGGTCGGCGTCTTCGTCAGCATCGACCCCTACAGCAACCGCCTGCTCTTCCGCCCCACCATCGAGTCCCGCGGCCTGATCGCCAACAACAAGGCGGCCATGCAACACCGGGCCGAGGAGGTCGTGGGCATGGAGCTCGAGCGCGTGCTCTCCTCCGGCCAGCGCATCACCTACGCCCTGATCAAGGACACCATCCGCCAGGCGGCCTCGCACTTCATCTACCGCGAGACCCGGCGCACCCCGATGATCGTCTCGGTCGTCTCCAGCCTCGGCAGCACCGCCCCGGCCCGCCCGGCCGTGCGCACCCCCGCCTACTCGGCCTTCCCCCACCCCGCGCCCACCCATCCCAAGGACCCTGTCGTCCCCGGCAAAGAGGGGAGGTAGAAGGTGTTCGAGGATGTGGTTCTGGCCTCGTCCTCCCCGCGGCGCGCGGACCTCTTGAAGGCGCTCTTTCCTACCTTCCGCATCGTCCCCTCGCAGTTTGACGAGCGCGAGGTCAAGAAGCGGTGCGACCTCTCGCCCAAGGCCCTGGTCGCCACCCTGGCGCTGAGCAAGGGCATGGAGGTTCAAAGGCGCGAGCCCTCCAGCCTGGTCATCGCGGCCGACACCATGGTCTTTCTCGACGGCGTGGCCCTGGGTAAGCCCAGGGACGCTAACGAGGCTCAGGATATGCTCTCCGCCCTCCAGGGGCGGGTGCACGAGGTCCTGACCGGTTGGTGCCTTCTAAAGGGCCACACGACCTTCGTGGGCGCCAGCGAGTCCAAGGTTCTGATCGGACCGATGGACAGCGCCAGGATTGCGGCCTACATCGCCACCGGCTCCCCGCTGGACAAGGCGGGGGCCTACGGCATCCAGGATGATGCGAGCCTCGACTGCCGCGTCCTAGAGGGCTCTAGGTCCAACGTCATCGGCCTGCCGCTGGAGGACATCGAGCCGGCCCTTAGAGAGCTGGAGAAGCTGGTCGGCTGAATCCGAGTCGGTTCTAAAAGATTGTATGAGAAAAGGGGCGAGATCCTCGCCCCTCTTTTCGTCTGGATCGACGGCTCGAGAAGCCTACAGACCGATCTTGGCCCTGAGGTTCTCAGCGAACTCGGCGGCGTTGGCCCCGACGGGGAAGACGATGCGGTCGGACATGATCATCGCGCCCTTGAGGCCGGCCCGGTCGAAGTCGGCCGAGCGGATCAGGGTGGTGTCCTTGACCTGGATGGTCACCCGGGAGCCGCGGGCCTCCAGGGCGATGATGTTCTCCCGGCCGCCGAAGAGGACGGCGATGGCGTTCTCCGTCTCAGCCTCGCGCTGCTCGGGCGTCTTCTGCGCCTCGATGCGCGCCTTCTCCTGGGCGGTGTGCTCGACGGGCGCGGGAGCGGGCTCGCTCTCAGCGGGCTGGGCCGGGGTCTCCTCCTGCTCGGGGAGTGAGACGACCTCGTCGGCCTTGGTCTCGGTCTCCGGGTGCTTGGCCTGGTGATGGCTGCGGATGGTGGGTAGGGCGATGGCCAGGCCGGCGCCCGCGAGCAGGATGACGTCGATGAGGACGATGATGACGATCTGCCAAATCTCCATGGTGAATTGCTCCTTTCTCAGTTTCTAGTTGAGGCTGAAGGACTGATAGACCCTCTTGATTTTAGACTTCTCGTGGTAGTGCAGAAGCCGGAACTGCTTTGTTTTCGACATGTAGATGAAGAGCTCGTGGCCGTTGATCTGGGGCGAGTCGATCCCGTCGACCGCGATGCGGTAGAGGCGGGAGTTCTGCTCCAGCTTGATCTTGATCAGAGCGCTGGATCTGAGGACGCAGCTCTCGAACGGGGGCTGGGTCAGGCGGTTTCTGATCGGGGCGGCCAGGGTGAGGGAGAAGACCTCGTCCCCGGTTAGGAGGACCGGGCCGCCGATGGACATGGAGAAGGCGGTCGAACCCAGGGCGGTGGCGGCGACTAGGCCGCTTCCGTGGACCTGGGCCAGCTTCTCCCCATCGGCGAAGATCTCGTAGTTGATGGCTCGCACGGGCGCGATGAGCGAGACGTCGTTGGCAGCGAAGGCGTGGTGGCCCAGCCGGTCCTCGACCACCAGGGGGCGGTGGACCTCATAGCTGGGCTGGCTGTGGAGGATGGCCTGGACGGCCTTCTCCCACTCGGAGAGCTTGAACTCGGAGAGGTAGCCTAACGTCCCACCGTTCAGCAATATAAAATCGCCGACGTACCCTCTGGAGTTGCATGACTTCAGGAGGGAACCATCGCCGCCCAGGCAGATCACGATGTCGGGGTGCGCCTCATCTAGCCGCATCCCTCCCACCGTGAGCGCGTCCCTGATCTGCCGGGCGACAGCGAAGCGGGAAGTGTCGGAAAACCTCCCGTCTAGTGCGAATGTGTGCATGCGGGAATCCTGTTTTCAAGTTGTTATTGTATCATAGAGAGCGCCAATGATTTTGGAGGTGGCATAGGTATGGCGAACGCAGTTGAAATCGAAGCGAAGATCCTGATCGACGAGAAGGAGTATGACAAGCTCGGGAAGAAGCTCAAGCTCAACGAGCCCTTCCTGCAGTACAACTGGTACATCGATTCCGACGATAGGGTGCTGGAGAGGACCCACCTGGGCCTGAGGATCAGGCACGTCAACGGTGAGTACTGGCTCACCCTGAAGGCCCCCATGGCCGTCGGTCTCTTGGAGAAGGAGCAGCTGCTCTCTCCCACCGAGGCCGAGGATATGATCTCCGACAACAAGTTCCCCGAGGGCGACATCCGCGATTTCATGTCTGACCTGCTCGACATCGACATCGCCTCCCTGAAGACTCTGGCCAAGCTCGAGACCCTGCGCCGCCGCGGCTTCGTCGAGAGCAACTCCGTCCGCGTGGCTCTGGACCGCAACACCTATCTGGGCCGCATCGACTACGAGCTCGAGATCGATGCCGACTCCATGGAGAGGGCCGAGCGCGTGGCTAAGGACATCCTCAAGGGCTACAAGTTCACCTTCAACAAGCTCTCCAAGCAGACCCGCTGCCTCAAGGCTCTCAACGAGGGCCACGTGACCCCCAGCGTGCTGGAGAAGAAGCCCGCGCCCAAGAAGGCTCCCAAGATCAGCAAGTAGTTTGCTTCCGCATGAAGAGGCCGCCGATCGGCGGTCTTTTTGCGTTGATTCATATGTGCATTAGAGATGATTGAGCGGTGGAGTAAGCTTGGTTGGAAGCCTTATAACCTACAGAGATATCCCTTAGGTTTGATTCGGTTTTCAAGATTCAAAATACTTCAAACCTTCAAAAGCGATAAAAGGTTGTTAAAGAAAAAGAACCCCGGCTCATCCGAGATTCTTCTCTTCGTTCTCCTTCTTCTCTGCCTGCTCTTTAGCCAGCTGCTGCTGGCAGCGCTTGAGGGTCTCCACCATGTTGCAGTCGGCCAGCATGTGGCAGTTGCCACAGCGCTCCAACAGCTCCTTGGTGGCCCTGGGGAGGAAGGCGGTGATCTCATCAGGGTCGTAGCCGACCGCCAGCTTGCGGTCGTCGATGATGATGGGGCGCTTCATCACGGTGGGATTCTTCAGGATGAAGTCTAGGAGCTCATCCAGGGTCATGCTCTCGACGTCGATGCCACCCTCCTTGTAGATCTTGGAGCGGGTGGAGATCAGATCGTCGGTCCCGACATCGGAGAGCTCCAGGATCTGGAGGAGGTCCTCCTTGGTCAGCTTGGTGGAGAAGATGTTGACGACCTCGTGGGGGACCTCCATCTCCTGGAGGAACTTGCGCGCCTTCCGACAGGAGGCGCAGTAGGGTGAGATGAAGATTTTGACCATTCTGCCCTCCTTGTATCTCGTTATAAATCTTGAATCTAATCTTATTTTTTAGGCTTTAACACATCTCTACTTCTTCTCGGCGGGCTGGCGATACTTCTCGGGGTGACGGTACATATCCACGTACTTGAGGGTGTACATGAACCAGGCGAAGATCAGGGTCGCGGTGCAGATGGCGCAGAGGATGTTGATGAAGAGGAAGAGGTTTTCCCGCATCACGTTGACGAAGAAGAGCATGATGCCCATCGTCAGATAGAGCACTAGGGTCGACATCTTCCCGTACCAGTAGGCCTTGTGGAAGCGGATGTTGCGGGTGGCGATGATGATCAGATCGCCGAACAGCATCGTGCCCTCCTTGGCGATCAACACGGCCAGGAGCACCCAGACCATCGGGGTGATCTGGGCCCAGCGGCAGCAGACGCCGACGATGATGAAGAGCTGGAGCAGCTTGTCGGCCACCGGGTCGAGCAGGACGCCCAGCTCGGTCTGCTGGTTGAACTTGCGGGCGATGTAGCCGTCGAGGAAGTCGGTGAAGCCGCAGGTCAGGATGCAGGCGCAGGCGATGTAGCCCTCGATCTGAAAGCCGACGCCGGCGTCGATCTCCTCCGGGCTCAGGATGCCCCAGTGCCAGACGTGGTCGGCGAAGGTCACGTTGACCCCGCCGATGTAGGTGGCGAGGAAGAGGATGGACAGGAGCACCCGGAGGTAGACCAGCATGTTGGGGATGGTCAGCAGGTCCTTGGGATTCTTGAAGATCTCCCGGAAGTAGCCGAGGGTGTTAGTCTTCTTCTCCGTTTCCATCGTTCGTGGTGTCCTTTCCGTCCAGCTTCGAGAAGTCGATTACGCCGTAGAAGCCATCCTTCCTCTCCGCGGTGTCGGGCTTGGGAGTCTCGGGCTTATTCTCGGGCTCAGGCTGCTTCGGGCTGGGCGTCTCGCGGGCCTTGGACTGATAGAAGCCCTCGGTCGCATCGAAGTCGGCAGCGGTGGGCTGCGGGGTCCGGTCCAGCCCCTGGAAGGGGACCATGCCGGCCCGGTCCTCGGTGTGGATGAACTCGGGGGAGTTGAAGGTGTTGCGCACCGGCTCGATGAGACCCGGGATGTTGGAATCGAGGAGGATGGCGATCATCCGATCGGCCAGGGGCACATCGAAGCAGGCGTCGAGGGCGACGGCCACGATGGCCAGGGGGATGAGCACCAGGATGGGCAGGGCGCCGGTGATGAAGGGGATGTCGGTGGTCAAGAAGGAAAAGCCGGCTATCGCCCCGCCGAAGCAGAGGGTCAGGACGATCCAGATGGGGATGACCACGACGGCCTTGAACCTGAGGCGGGTCCAGTAGAAGCCGCGCAGGTAGAGCTTGCCCAGATACCTGGCCTGGGTGCCGCTGAGGTTGTTGTCGCAGTCGGGCAGGATCCTGGTCATGAGGACGTAGTTGAAGCGGTTCTTCTCCATCAGGGCCACGATGATGATTAAGCCGACATAGAGCGAGATGCCGTAGATGACCGTCAGAGGGCCGGACATGGCCTCGGCCACCTCGGGGGTGTTGAGGGCGTTGGTCAGGTCCGACATGTTCGTATAGGCTGCGAGCTGGTCGACGATCGCCCCGTAGCCATAGGCCCGCATCAGGGGCATGAGGGCGACCCACATGAGCAGAAGGTGCATCAGGTCGGTGATGATGGCGCCAAACAGCAGCGGATACATCACCCCCAGGCTGCCCCGCGCTCCGATGCGCGCGGTGTAGTTGCTCGGGGCGAGCGAGAGCTTGGGACCGCTGGTGTCCCTGGTGGTCCAGAAGAAGCGGTAGGCGTTGTAGAGGAAGGGGAGCATCAGGGGGAAGAGGAGCATGGAGAGGTAGTAGCTCACCGGGCCCAGAAAGAGGATCAGGGCGATGCCGATGACCGGTATCGCAAAGAGGCCCAGCGCCTTGTACCAGTGCTGAGCGAAGGTCGCTAAGCCCTCCTTTATGGGGTTACTCGACCTCGTATCCGGCATGCTGGATGGCCTCCTTAGCCCGTTCCACGTCCTCGTCGGCCACGGTCACGAGCTTGAAGCGGAGGTTGATCTCCGCCTGGATGCCAGCCTCCTGGAGCGACTTTTTAATCTTCTCGCAGCAGGCCTCGCACATGATCTTGGAAACCCTGATATCGGTCATGAGTACCTCCTCACACGATTGTGAATTTAAGTTATCAATATTGGACGGAAAAATATTTTAACGCTTCTGACCCGGCTGACGAGAGGCCCGCAGGCTGTTCAGCATCAGCGTGATGTTGCTGGCAATCATCGCCGCCGCGCACAGCCACATCGGCATCAGACCCAGGGCCGCCAGCGGGATGAGGGCGATGTTGTAGGCCAGGGCCCAGGCGAAGTTCTCGACGATGATCCAGTAGCAGCGGCGCGAGATGCGGATGGCGCTGGGCAGGGCCTTCAGACCGGGCTGGAGGAGCGTGCAGTCGGCCTTGCTCCGAGCTGCGGGGATGGCGGTGGCCGCCGCGATGGCCAGCTGGGCCGCCGCCAGGGCACCCAGGTCGTTGACCCCGTCGCCCACGTAGGCCACGATGGCATCTTTAGCCTGCTTCTCGACCATCTGGGTCTTCTCTAGCGGGGTAAGGCCGCTGGCGATCTGCTCGGGTCTAAAGCCCAGCCTCCGACCGAGGCGCTGCGCCGAGGCGGCGCCGTCGCCGGTCAGGATCCTCGTCTCGACCCCGGCATCTCTGAGGGCCTTTAAGGTGTCCTCCACTCCGGCCACCAGCTCGTCCTCGAGCGCGAGGGCGCCGATGAGGTTTCCTTCAGCATCTCTGATGGCCACCAGCGTGGCGCCCTCAGGATTATCGAGCCAGGCAGCCACCGTCTCTCTTTCTATATCCTTGATTCGACCGATGCTGCCGGCCTCGGAGGTGATACCCTGGCCGCTGACCTCGGTGGCACCCGCGGGCAGGATACCCTCGATCTCGGGGCGATAATCCAAGATGGCTCTGGCGATCGGATGGCTGGAGATCGACTCCAATCCCTTGGCCATAGCCAGGGTCTCATCGCTGCCGTGATATGCGGTGACCACCATGTGGCCCGAGGTGAGGGTGCCGGTCTTATCGAAGAGGGCGACCTGGATCTTCCTCACCCGCTCGAAGGTCGAGCCGTCTTTAAAGAGCAGTCCGGCCCTCAGCGCGGCGTAGAAGCCGTTGAGGCTGGTCAGAGGCACCGCCAGGCCGAAGGCGCAGGGGCAGGAGACAACCAGGACCGAGGCTGCGCGGATCAGGGCGGTCTCCCAGTCCCACCCGGGAAGGGTGAAGAGGTTGGCGACGAAGGCGACGATGGCGATGATCAGAGCCGTGGGGACGAACCACATTGCGATGCGGTCGCTGAGCTTGCCCAGGTGGCCCTTGCGGTAGTTGAGGGCGTAGGACTCCCGCTCCAGCTTGGCCGCCATCGAGTCGAGGTTGTCGGTCTCGCACCTGACCCTCAGGCTGCCCGCGAGGCAGATGGAGGAGGCGTAGACCAGGTCGCCGACCCCGGCGTGCCGGGGCGTGGACTCGCCCGTCAGCGCGGCGGTATCCAGCTCGGCCTGGCCCTCCAAGACCACGCCGTCGGCCGGGACGGTCTCGCCCTGGGGGACGATGACCACATCGCCCTTTAAGACCTGCTCGGGCTCCACCTCGACCGCTCGGCTGCCCACGACCACGCGGGCGCGGCTGGGAGCCTTGTCCTTCTCCATCTGGGCGCGCTTGCCGGAGAGGGCCTTGACCCGGGACTCGATGAAGGAGCCGATGGTGACCACGGAGAGGACCATCAGGAGGGCGTCGTAGTAGGTCATCTGGCCCTGGCCGGTCACCAGGTCGGCGATGGCGATGTAGGTGGAGACGGAGTAGGAGGCCAGGGCCGACATCGATACCAGGGCATCCATGCCCGCCCGGCGCGAGCGCAGGCCCGCGATGGCGCGCCTGATGGGCGCATAGCCCAAAAGGACCAGACACAGGGTGCCCAGGACCAGGCCGAGGATGGGCTGGTGCATGGCGTGGCCAAAGCCGGTGCTCCCCACGGCGGGGATGTGGGCCACGGACATCATTATGCCGAGGACTAGAAAGAGGGCGCTGATCGCCAGGGTGACGATCGAGCGGATCTGGGCGATCTTAGCGCTCTTCTCCCCCTGGATGATCAGCTGGTAGCCGGCGCGCTTGACGACCCTGACCAGATACTCCGGGTCGACAGTGGCCTCGTCGTAGCTTAGGTGGACGCTCTCCTTGGAGAGGTCGACCTTGACGTCTTTGACGCCCTCGACGGCGGACAGGGCGTCGGTCACGGCTTTGGTGCAGTTGGCGCAGGTCATGCCCTGCACGCGGTAGCGGGCGTTGGTCATATATTCTCCTATGCGAAAACTTATATCTGTGCGTCTAAGTCGGTAATCTTCAGCCTAGTTCTGAGCAGGCTGATTCTTGGCTAGGCGGATGCGGGTCGCCATCGCCTGGACCCCGTCTTTGACCAGCGGGGGCACGGCGGCGGTATCCTCGATGTTGGCCAGGCCCTTCTTGAGGTACTTCAGCAGGAAGATGTAGTCGCCCTGGGCGTTGGTCGCCAGGCGGGGATCGACGGCGGTGGAGTTGGGAAGGACCAGGACGGGGAGGACCAGGGAGGTCTTGCTGACGTGGGTGTCGGTGGCGATCGACTCGAGGTCGGCCGCGTTCCTCCGGTTGATGGCGAAGAGGTTCTGGATGCTCTCCGCCTTCCCATCGGGCGCGTACCAGATCCAGAAGGAGTCGTCCGGGGCACCCTGGATGGCGCCGTCCATCTTGGCCACGACGATGCAGTAGCAGAACTTCTCGCCGAACAGCATGTAGTCGATGTGGGCGCGGCGGGTGGTGCCGGTGAAGGTCAGCTCGAAGTCGTCCACCAGCTCGAAGCCGCGCTCGTGGGCCAGCTGCTGGAGCACCTCGTGGACCTGCTGCTTGAACCGCTCGCGCTCGCGCTTGATCGAGGGGTGGTGAAAGATGGCCCACAGGCTGTAGGCCAAAGCGGCCACCGCACAGGCGGCGATGGCAATCAGCACGATCGCGAAGAGGGTATTCAAGGTCAGACTCCTATTCCCGGATTGAGCCCAGGGCAACCTTCATCATGTCGGTGAAGGCGTGGACGCGCTGCTCGGACGTGGTCGCCTCGTGGGTCACGAGGCTGTCGGAGACCGAGAGGATGGTCAGCGCCTGCTTGCCGTAGCGCTTGGCGATGCAGTAGAGGGCGTAGGACTCCATCTCGGCCGCGGCGATGCCCATGTCGGCCCAGCGCTTGAACTGGTCGGGATCGTCGCTGTAGAAGTTGTCCTCGGACAGGATGTCGACCACCTTGCAGGGGATGTTGAGCCGCTGAGCCGTCTGGTAGGCCTCCAATAGGGTCTGAAAGTCGGGGGCGGCGGAGTAGGTGCCGCGCAGGTCGTACTGGGCCGCCCAGTTGGAGTTGGTCGAGGCCGAGCCGGCGAGGACGGTGTCGAAGACCTTGACGTCGGTGCGGAAGGAGCCGCAGGTGCCGACGCGGATGATGCGCTCGACGCCGTAGAACTTAAACAGCTCGGTGGCGTAGATGCCGATGGAGGGGATGCCCATGCCCGAGGCCATCACGGAGACCCTCTTGCCCTGGTAGGTGCCGGTGTAGCCCAGAACGTTGCGAACGGAGGTGACCAGGACGGGATTCTCCAGGAACGTCTCAGCGATGAACTTGGCTCGCAGGGGATCGCCGGGCATCAGCACGGTGGGGGCGAAGTCGCCCTTCTTCGCGCCGATGTGGGGAGTGGGGGTGGCGTCTTTCATTTCCATATTCTCTGTTCCTCTCTATACACATTGAGATTTTAACAAGGGCCGCTTGATAAAGCATGAAAAACGCCCCCGTGAGGGGGCGTCTTCTTCCGCGGGGAAGCGATTAGTCGATCTTGTTGACGGAGGCGTCGTAGATGGAGTCGATCGCGGCCTTGATGGTGGCGTCGAACTCCTCCTCGGTCTGCTGGTAGCGCAGGTTCTCAAGCAGAGCGCGAGAGAAGGAGGCGATGACGCCCTTGCAGTGCTTCAGCTTCTCGTTGGCCTCCTCCAGGGGGTAGCCACCGGAGAGGGCGACGATCCTGACGACGTGCTCGTTGCCGATCAGGTCATCCCAGAGGTGAGGATTCACGGGGATGGAGACCTTGATCATGATCAGAGCGCCCTCGGGCAGCTCCTTGATCTTCTCGACGAACAGGTCGTGGAGCAGAGCCTCGGACTTCTCCCTGTCGGGGGAGGTGATGGTGGTCTCAGGCTCGAGGATGGGGACCAGACCGTGCTCGCAGATCTGGAGACCGATCGCGAACTGCTGGTCGACGATGGCGCGGATACCGACCTCGTCGAAGTGGTCGATGACGGACCTCATCTTGGTGCCGAAGACACCGTGAGAGACGGCCCTCTCCAGCAGATCATCCAGGTGGGGGATGGGCTTCATCAGCCTGACGCCCCTCTCCTCCTCAGCGAGACCCTTGTCGCACTTGAGGAAGGGAACGACGTGCTTGTTCTCCCACAGGAACTCGGCGGTACCCTTGCCGTCGATGGTCCTGTCCATGGTCTGCTCGAAGAGGATGGCACCCATGATCTTGTCACCGTTGAACTCGGGGGACTTGATGACGCGGGTCCTCATCTCGTGGACGAGGTCGAACATCTTGGCGTCGTCGCGGGCGCCATCCACGGTGTACATGGACTCATCGACGCCGTAGCCCTTCAGGGCCTTGGGGGTCGAACCGCCGGACTGGTCCAGCGCGGCGATGAAGCCCTGGCCGTGTCCCGCCTGCTCGAGCTTGGCGGGATCGATCGGATGCTTAAGAGTAAACATTTTTCTGGAAATTTCCTCCGTTGATAATCATAGCAAAACCCGCGATTTTTGACACGATAATCCACCCTCACAACCATATGTATTTTCAAGTGCCCCACTTTCGTCTGGATTCTCGGATCCTCCGAGAATGTTCCAAGAAAAAACCTCCGGGTCGCCCCGGAGGTCTCAAAGCGGGATATCTCTAGTTCAGACCGCGCTTCATCGCGTCGGCCGGCTTCATGCTCGAGGCGGTGTAGGAGGGGATGAGGACCGAGATGATGGAGACGAGGAAGGCGATGGCGAAGAGGACCAGGATGGGCACCCAGCCGAAGGTGATGATGGTCAGCGGGATGCCGAAGATCGTCTGGAAGGCCGAGTTGACCACGCTGGTCAAGCCCCAGGAGACCAGGCAGGCGATGGAGAAGTTGACCGCGGCGATGATGACTGCCTCCATCACGAAGATGCCGAAGATCTCGTGGGCTGAGGCGCCCAGGCCCTTGAGGATACCAATCTCGCGAATCTTGAAGGAGACCGAGGTGAACAGGTAGTTCATCGTGACCAGGATGGCGATGAAGGCCAGGATCAGGGCCAGCCACATGGCCACGCTGCGCACCATGCTCAGGGTGTCCTGGAAGGTGTTGGACATCAGCCAGGTGCTGACCACGCTCGAGTCGATGGCGTAGCTGACCGAGGTGTAGTCCGCCCCGCTGGTGACCACCGTCGCCTGGTCCTCGGCGCTGGCGGTGTAGGGCTTGGATGTGAAGTGCCAGAGGTCGCGCATCCGACCCTCGCCCGGGGTCGGCACCAGGACGCGCCGGATGCTGGTGAGACCCAGCATCGAGGCGGTGTCCTGGTCCTTTAGGTCGGCGGGATTGAAGAAGGCCACGCGGCTGGGGCCGTTCTCCCAGTTCTCCCTCAGGAGGAGGCTGGCGTCGACCACGTTGTTCTGGGCCTTGGGCAGCTCCTCCTCGATCTGCTGCTCGGCGATGTCGGTGTGGAGGATGCCGCTGATGGTGAACAGGTCGTCGGACTCGGTGGAGGAGATGGTGGTGGTGTGGACCTGCTTTCCAATCAGGTCGGCGGGGGTCAGCTGGGTGCCGGGAGCGAAGATCTGCTCCTGGTCCAGGGTCATGCCGGTCCGCTCGAAGGTCCACATGGCGTAGTCGGTCAGGACCACCTCGCCCGGCTCGGGCAGCTCGCCCTCGAGGGTGAAGCCGTAGGCGCCGAGGTCGATGTCCTCGGTCAGGGCGGCCGCGCCGGTCAATCCGGGGGTGAACCACTCGAAGCTGTTGTCGATGACGTTGTTGGTCAGGGCGAGGCGATAGGTGCTGTAGACGGGGATCGCATCGTCGGAATAGCCCTCCTGAATCCTCTGGATGTCGGCCGGGAGCATGTTGCTATCCTCCTGGTCCGGCAGGGTGCCATCGCTGGAGATCGTCTTGGTCAGGACCGAGGCCGCGGGCCGATAGATCCTAGCGGAATCGGCATAAGCATCGGCGGCATCGTAGACGGAGATGGAGGTGGAGACACCCAGCATGGTGAAGGACAGCAGGGAGAGGATGATGGTCATGGCCAGACGGCCGGGCGAGTGCTTGAGCGTGCCCAGGGCGAAGGTCGCCGTGGTCTTGGCCAGCATGTGGGACTTGATGTACTTGAAATGGCGGTTCTTGGTCGAGCGGGCGGCGATATCCTCCTCGGTGGTCGGCTCGAAGCCGACGGGGATATCGGTCGAGTCGTCGCCCTCGGCCAGCTCGGCCGGGATGCGCACGTGGTCGCCGTAGGCGTAGTAGGCCGGGCCCGTGGCCTCCCTGGTGGCCGCCTTGAGGGCCGTCAGGTCCGTATCGGTCATAGCCTGGGGGTCGTCGATCTTGACCAGGCCGGTCGCCAGGGTGGTCAGGCCGGTGGCACCCGCGACGGGCACGCCGTCGTTGGAGTGGCGGGTGATGTCGTCGACGATGCGGCCGTCCTTGACCCGGATGATGCGGTCAGCATACTTCTCCGCACAGGCTGCATCGTGGGTGACGCAGACGACCAGGCGGTCCTGGGAGATCTCGCGCAGGAGCTCGAAGATCTCCTTGGTGTTGAAGGAGTCTAGGGCGCCGGTGGGCTCGTCGGCCAGGACGATCTGGGGGTGCTTGATCAGAGCGCGGGCGATGGCGATCCTCTGCTTCTGGCCGCCGGAGAGCTGGCTGGGCAGACGGTCGGACAGCTCCAGAAGGCCGACGCGCGAGAGGATCCGGTCAATCTCCTGGGGGTCGGGGGTGCGATTCTGCAGCTCGACCGCCAGCTCGACGTTTCGGCGGACGGTGAAGGAGTTGATGATGTTGTACTCCTGGAAGATGAAGCCGACATACTTGTTGCGGTAGGAGTTGTAGTCGTTGGCCGTGAAGGAGCGGGCGGACTTGCCGAAGAGGATCAGGTCGCCCTCCTCGAAGCTGTCCAGGCCGCCGACCACGTTCAGGAAGGTGGACTTACCCGAGCCCGACTTGCCCAGTACGAAGACCATGCCGGTGTCGGGGAGCTTCAGGGAGATGCCCCTGAGCGCCACCACGTCGGGCTTGTTGTGCCCGACCTTATACTTTTTTACTAGGTTCTTCAGTTCGATCATGAAGTTTTCCTCGCTTCGAATGATACCGAATAATAGTATATCCCCACCCCCTATCCAACTCTTAAAACCCGGTTGAAATATGTCTCATGGGGGTTATCCAGAAGCGATTTTTCGCTATATTCTTGCCGAGAGTTTCTTCTATTTTTCGAAAGAGAGATTAGAGAGGTATCCATATATGCAGAGAAAACACGTGTTTGCGGCCCTGGGGCTAGCCTGCGTTCTGCCCCTTTCGGCCTGTAATGCCAGCGGTGAGAACAGCAGCCCCTCGACCCAGTCCTCGACGCCCGCGACCAGCTCTTCCTCCTCCTCTTCCCACACCGGCGGCCAGCAGCTTCTGGGCTTCTACCTGCCCGGCGAGGCTCCGACCGACTATGAGGACTACACTCCCGAGTACTTCATCAGCGCCTCCGACAGCCGCCCGCTGCTGATCCTGGTCGACCACTACATGACCAATCACGACTTCGTCTCCCACACCCACGGCGCGGTCAACATCCGCCAGCCCCTGGGCACCATGATCCAGGACGTCGCCTCCTTCAACATCAAGATTGGAAACGAGTCGCTCAACCACGCCGTGACCACCGTCGGCGAAGACAACAGCCTCGGCCTGAACTCCGGCGTGGTCGCCTACTCCACCCCCAACACCCGCTACTCCTCCCTGTCCACCCCCAAGGGCGTGACCCTAGACAGCTTCGAGTACTACGAGAACGACACCCGGGCCCGCATCCTGCCCGGCGCCTTCGGCAGCCAGGCCTGGGAGGACAGCCCCAACTTCACGATGTTCCTGGAGCAGGTCGGCCGTCCCACCTGGTCCTTCACCAGCTACTACCTGCCCGACGTCAGCGCCATCCGCTCCTGCCAGATCAAGGCGGAGACCGACGACACTCTGACCTTCAGCTTCATCCTGAACTTCGACCCCTCCCTGGGGACCGACGCGGCCACCTACTACATCAACCAGATGAGAAACATGGTCGCCAGCATCGGTTCCCTGGAGCTTCAGATCCAGTCTCTGACCTTCGATCTAACTCTGAGCAAGGACAGCTTTGCCCCCATCTCGATGGAGGTCAACGAGAGCTATCAGGGCGGTCTCGCCGGCATGGATGTCGCGCTGTTCAACGTCACTAACAACCTTTCCGTCGAGTTCGAGATGCTGGGTGAGGAGGGCCTGGAGAACCCCTCCATCGACGACTACGAGCGCCAGGTCTTCCAGGCGGCTCGCGACCGGGAAGCCCTCTGATTCAAGCCCTTTAGATCCTGAGCTTAAACCTCCCCTGATGGGGAGGTTTTCAAGTGGAAGAAAGCGGCAGAAAAGAAAGCGCTTAAACACAGTTTTATACATTTTAAGCAACTCAAGATAAAAATTGGGTTGCATGTATCGATTATCCAAGTAGATATATAGACAAAATTTAATTTCTAATCGTTTGAAAATCGGGGTTGTTTACCCTCATTCACCCGTGTTTAGTAGAAGGCTAGTATTTCGGGGGCGTATATTCTCTCTCGCAATGGATGGACCGTCGAAGAGGCTCAGACCTCTTCGACGGTCACAGGAAGGACTTATCTGCATGACCATCGAACAGAAAATCCAGTTTATCGACTCTTACGAGTCGGCTTCCAACGCCGCCTCCGGAAGCAAGTACGACCCCAACGCGAACGTCACCACCAAGAACATCGCGACTCTGGGCACCGAGCTGCCGAAGAAGGACTTCATCGACCTCAACCGCGAGCTGATGCGGCGCAAGCTGACCGCCCTCTACGGGGCTGAGATGGCCGAGCAGTACTTTGCCGACCTCAACCACCACATCATCTACAAGCACGACGAGACCTCGATCTCGCCCTACTGCTGCTCCATCTCCCTCTACCCCTTCCTGCTGGACGGCCTGAAGAAGCTCTCGGGCACCTCCGGCGCGCCCAAGCACGCCGACAGCTTCTGCGGCTCCTTCATCAACCTCATCTTCTGCGTGGCGGCCCAGTTCGCCGGCGCCACCTCCACCCCCGAGTTCCTCACCTATCTGGATCACTTCCTGCGCCTGGACTACGGCCAGGACTACATCCACCATCTGGACCGCGTGGTCGAGTATCGCGTCTCCGGGGACCTGACCCTGAAGGAGAAGATCGAGAACATGTTCCAGCAGGTGGTCTACACCATCAACCAGCCCGCGGCGGCCCGCGGCAACCAGTCGGTCTTCTGGAACATCGCCTACTTCGATAAATACTATTTTGAGAACATCTTCAAGGGCTTCTACTTCCCCGATGGCGACCGCCCCAACTTCGAGAGCGTGTCCGGCCTGCAGAAGCTCTTCATGAAGTGGTTCAACCACGAGCGCACCCGCGAGGTTCTGACCTTCCCCGTCGAGACCATGAACCTGCTCAGCGACGGCGAGGGCCATTTCAAGGACGAGGACACCGCCGACTTCACCGCTGAGATGCTGGCCGAGGGCCACAGCTTCTTCGTCTACCAGTCCGACTCGGTCGACGCGCTGGCCTCCTGCTGCCGCCTGCGCAACGCCATCGAGGCCGAGCCCTTCTCCTTCACCCTGGGTGCCGGCGGCATCGAGACCGGCTCCAAGGGCGTCATCACGATGAACCTGAACCGCATCGTCCAGGACTGGAAGCGCGAGGGCAGCCCCGTCACCCTCAAGGAGCGCATCAGCGAGATCACCGACCGCGTCCACAAGTATCTGATCGCCTTCAACAGTATCATCTGGGACTACTACAACGCCGGCCTGCTCCAGATCTACAACGCGGGCTTCATCAACCTGGACAAGCAGTATCTGACCGTCGGCATCAACGGCTTCGTCGAGGGCGCGGAGTTCCTCGGCTATCGCATCTCGCCCGACGATGCGGACTACCGCCAGTACGCCCAGGACATCCTGACCACCATCAAGGAACTCAACCGCAAGGACAAGACCGTCCACTGCCGCTTCAACACCGAGTTTGTGCCCGCTGAATCCCTCGGCGTGAAGAACGCCAAGTGGGACCGCGAGGACGGCTACTGGGTCCCCAGGGACGTCTACAACTCCTACTTCTACGTGGTCGAGGACGAGCACTGCTCGCCGCTGGAGAAGTTCCGCCTTATGGGCAAGGACTTCACCGGCTGTCTCGACGGCGGCTCCGCCCTGCACATGAACCTGGATGAGCACCTGTCCAAAGAGCAGTACAAGATGCTGCTTCACCTGGCGATCAAGGACGGCTGCAACTACTTCACCTTCAACATCCCCAATACCCTCTGCAACGATTGCGGCTACATCACCAAGCAGCACCTGTCCAACTGCCCCAAGTGCAACTCCAACCGCGTCGACTATCTGACCCGCGTCATCGGCTACCTCAAGCGCGTGTCCAACTTCTCTGAGGCGCGCCAGAAGGAGGCCGCCAAGCGCTACTACGCCCGCATGGATACCCCTGCTTCCACCGCTCAGCAGGCTGTCTCCACCAAGGGCAGCGCCAACTAGTCCCGCATGATCAAGTTCTGCGAGACGATGGTCGTCTTCCAGGAGGTTCCCGACGAGATCGCCCTGGACATCAATATCACCAACTGCCCCTTCCGCTGCCCCGGCTGCCACTCCGCCTACCTCCAGCAGGATATCGGCGAGGAGCTGACCGACGAGCGGCTCAGAGGGCTGATTAAGGCCAACGATGGCATCTCCTGCGTCCTCTTCTCCGGCGGGGATAACGACCACGCCCGGATCCTCGAGCTGTGCCGCCTGGTGCGGACGGAGTTCCCCCAGCTGAAGACGGCGATGTATTCGGGTGCGACTAGGGCCGACCCGCGCCTTTGGAACTCCGGCCTGATTGACTACTATAAGATCGGTCCCTGGATCGCCGCCTGCGGCCCCTTGGACTGCCCCACCACCAATCAGCGCCTGTATCATCTGACCTCGAAGGGCTATGTCGACATCACCCGCCGCTTTAGGGAGAAGAAGCGGAAGACAGCGTGAACACCAAGACCGCGAACGATTGTCCGCGGTCTTTTTGACTAATAGGCAGTATCAGTTAAGTGTTGTAAGCGGCTAAACTTTTTTCACCGCTCATCAGGTTTCTTAGAAACCTTTTTG
>CALVYN010000022.1 GCA_944372245.1 uncultured Bacilli bacterium | reverse complement strand
CCGAACACGGAAGCCAAGCGCCGTTGCGGCGAGAATAGCCCGAGAGGGTGAAGGTAGCTGGCCGCCGCCTTTTTTTGTGCAATTTTTTTGCATTGGCGTGAATTGATTAGCTAAAAACACTTAGACTTTTGAATGTATTTTTCATTTTTATTAAGTCAGAATCATCCCGCTTTCACGAATATATTTTGCCTTTTTGGGTAGGGCTTTCATTGTTTGTATAATTATTCAATTTCTATGAAATATTAAAGAATTGTTTATCTTTCTTCTTCATGGCCTTAATATTTTGACGTTGCTGAACCATCTGCCTATGATTTAAACCGCAGTTTAATCTGCGGAGGTTTTATTTAATGAATAAGAAGCTTATCGCTCTTTTCGCTCTTGCTCCCATGATGCTGGCCAGCTGCCAGCCCGGCACAGAGGGCAACTCGTCCTCCTCTTCTACCGGCAATGACTCCACCCCTGTCAGCTCTACTCCCGAAAGCTCTTCCTCCTCTTCTTCCTCCTCCAGCTCCGAGGATGTTCCTCCCTCGCCTGTCGAGGTTGCCAACTACCAGAAGAAGGGTTACGTCGAGGCCAATCTCACCTGGGATGAGAGTAACGGGGAGGGGGAGGCGGGTCTGCTCCATCTTCTCGAGCTCATCCTTCCTCTCCAATACTCTTCCGAGATCGTCGCGACCTATACCAAGGCTGACAACATCTTCCAGTACACTGGCGAGAACGCCAACTTCAATCTGACCCTCCTGCCCAACCAGGCCTATGTCGAGGTGCCTGCTTCCGGTGAGACCACCGAGCCTACTGAAGATGCTAAGACCCAGCAGGTCATCAATAACTTCAAAGCCCTGGACACCGTCTACAACCTGTTCAACAAGATTCAGGACACTCTGGACATGGTCTCCGGCCTGATCCCCGGCCTGAACATCGACCTGGACCTCTCCGGCATCGCCCGTCCTGCCTACTACCGGACTGCTGGCAGCTTCTATGCTGATGCGGCTAGCAACATCACTGCTGAGACTCTGGCTTCCAACCCCGCTGACTACGCGAACCAGATCTCCGTCTCTCTGCTCAATGGTCACAACGGCTACTTCACCGATGTGAACCCTGAGATCAAGGCCTCCGATGGCACCCACGGCACCCTGCGTGGCTACGAGGAGTTCACCCTCGGCTCCACCAGCGGCGATTCCGGTCTCATGGCGACCATCATGGATCTGATCAACAGCCTGGGCAGCCTGGATATCGACTTTGAGAACCTCGACATCCCCGGCCTGCTCAACCTGCTCCTGACCTTCATCCCCGAGTTCGACTTCGACATCACCAGCTACCCTGTTGTCGACTACATCGAGACCGTTCTGGACATCATCCTCAACGGTCTGACCGCCTCCTATCACGTCACCACCGATGAGGCGACCGGCGACAGCCAGGCTGTCTTCAACGTCGCCATCGAGGGCGAGGGCCTCGACGCTATCGGCACCTTCCTCAGTGGCGTGGCTGGCGACCTGCTCGGCATGACCCCCGAGGTCAACATGCATGACCTGGGTCTCACTCTGACCTTCAACAAGCCCGCTGGCACCGCTTCGTATGAGTTCGGCGAGCTGGCCCTCGACATCAACGGCGGCCTCTCCACCGATTCCTTCGGTGTCCTCTCCTACGGCACCGACCTGCACCTGGCTGTCGGCTTCGAGCCCGGCGAGACCCTGGTCTCTGACAGCTACTTCACCGACCTGGGCAACGACATGGAGTACTACTCCTCTCTGGGTTCTCAGTATCACGCCTTCTTCGAACTGATCAAGAACTACACCAAGTTCGGTTCCTCCGAGGGTGTCACCTTCGACATCAGCGAGAAGGACCTCGAGCAGAAGCTGACCAACCTGCAGAACCAGTTCGAGGCTCTGCCTGCCGACGTGAAGGCGATGTTCCCCGCTGACATCGACATCACCGCTGAGTACCACAGCGCTGTCGAGCTGTTCAAAAAGACCATCGCTGACAGCACTACCCTGGACACCGTCGCGGCCGTCAACAAGATCTTTGGCCCCGTCGCGGCCTACACCGGCTGGCGCGAGTTCATGGGCACCCAGGAGGGTGGCACCGAGGCTCTCACCAGGCTGGACCAGGCCATCTCCACTCTGATCACTGGCCGTCAGTCGGCGATGACTGAGCTGACCGGCGTCTACGATGCCAACTACACCCCTGTCCAGGCTGATGCCAAGCCTGCCACCATCGCGTATCTGACCACCCTGGTCAACGCGCTGCCCTCCAGCGCCGAGATGGCCACCTTCGATGCGGGCATCCTCACCGCTGAGCAGCAGGCCAGCTTCGATGCGGTCGACACCTCGCTGCTGAACGCGATCCCCGAGCAGATCTTCAGCTTCTTCGGCACGACCAGCGGCTGGACGACCGATGCGGGCGACAGCTACGAACAGCTGCTCAACTTCTACAACACCATCTACGCCCCTCTGACCTCCTCGCACCCCGAGATCATCGAGCAGCTGACCGCTCTCATCAATGAGTACCAGGTCAACATGGCTTCGGGTCTCGAGACCGACACCCTCTACAAGGCGGTCTCCACTGCGTTGAAGAGCTACGACGCCGAGAGCTGGAACGCCGCGGGCTATCAGGCTCAGCTCAACCAGCTGGAGACTCTCGTCTCCGCGCTGTGGCCCAGCGCTCCCGCCGACTACCTTGAGAGCCTCGAGCAGATCCAGACCCTCATCGACCTGGGCGACAGCTGGGCTCAGTAGGCTCTTCTAAGTCGATTCGATAATCTCTCTGATCGTGAGGCGGGCGCTTGAGCGCGCCCGTCTTTTTTGTGCTTTCGGGCATGAAAAAACCGCGGTCTCCCGCGGTCGTGGCAGAGTGGAGCCTATCTCTTCTTCTGGAGTTTGCCGTCCTTCTTGTGGACGATGTATCCCCTCTCGTTGTTGCGGGAGAGTTCCTTGACGCGGTTGAGGGCCTCCTCCTTGGTGGGGAACTTGCAGATGGCCTTGCCCTTCTCCAGGAAGATCTTCCAGCGCCCGTCGGCGCTGTCGTAGCTCACGTGGTAGGCGCGCGCCCGCGCCTTGGGCTCCTTGGCGTCCTCCGAGATCTCCTCGACGGCCTCGACTTCCTCTTCCTTGATCTGCTCGCTCATATGCTTTACCTCCATCGCGTTAAGTTGATGCGCGGATGATGATGCGCTTTCATCAAATTATAAGCATTTTTGCACGCGCCTTAACAGGCGCTGGCGCCGCTTGTGGCGAGCCCAGGGCTGCGGGTGGCGGCAGTTTGTAAAGAACCCGCCAAAATTCTATAATTCAAAATTGCTTTTAGAGGTGATCTCGGATGGGTAAAAGATCTTCGAGAGCCGCTATGCAGGACGAGGTCCGGCTCTTCGCGGAGCAGCTTCGCACCCGTATAGAGCACAGCTACGGCGTGTTGGGATTCGCTCCCGGGTCACCGCTCAGAAGCAGGATCGGGACGCGCGTCTCCAATCTCGCCGGTGGCGGATTGTGCGTCAGGATCGACAGCCGGGGCGAGGTGTACATCCTCGTGCGCATCGTCCTCGGCTATCGGGTCCGCGCCGTCTCAGTCGCCCTATCGATCAGCGAGGCGTCCCGCTATCTCCTCCGGGGGAAGCCAGCCCACCTCAAGGCGATCGAGGTTTCGATAGAGGGAGTCAAGCTAGCTAGTTAGCTGCGATAAAAAGGAAAGAGAAGCTATGGTCAAAATCGATGGTGTTCTGCTGCGACAGATGATCATCTCAGGCGCCAACAACCTGTTCAACTGCTACCCTGAGATCGACGCGCTCAACGTCTTCCCCGTGCCTGACGGCGATACGGGAACCAATATGAATCTGACGATGTCCTCCGGTGCCCAGGAGGTCGCTGAGACCTCCGCGACCGACATCTACGCGGTCGCCCGCGCCTTCTCCAAGGGTCTGCTCCTGGGTGCGCGCGGCAACTCCGGCGTCATCCTCTCCCAGATCTTCCGCGGCTTCGCCGAAGGTCTAAACGGCAAGACCGAGGCCGATGCGATCGACCTGGCCGAGGCCTTCCTGGTCGGCCGCGACGTGGCCTACAAGGCGGTGGAGAAGCCCGTCGAGGGCACGATGCTGACCGTCGAGCGCGAGGCGGCTCAGGCCCTGTACGACAAGGCTGAGCCCGGCATGCCCATCGACGAGGCGATGGACATCTTCCTGGCCGAGGCCCAGGCCTCGCTCAAGCGCACCCCGAACCTCCTGCCCGTCTTGAAGGAGGTCGGCGTGGTCGACTCCGGCGGTGCCGGCTTCTGCCGCGTCATCGAGGGCTTCGCCAAGGCGCTGCACAACCAGATCGTCGAGAAGAACATGGCCTCGGTGGTCACCCCCGAGAAGCCCAGGGACCTGAGCCTGCCCGCGACCGACAACGTCCAGGCGCACATGCAGCACCAGGACTTCGGCTACTGCACCGAGTTCATCATCGAGCTACCCAAGGAGCCCGCCAAGGAGGGGAAGCACCGCTTCGACGACACCCGCTTCCGCTCCGTGCTCAACTCCTACGGCAACTCCATCGTCGCCGTGCGCGACGAGGATATCGTCAAGGTCCACATCCACGCCAAGAAGCCCGGCACCGTCCTCAACTACGCCCAGTCCTTCGGCGAGTTCCTCAAGCTCAAGATCGAGTCGATGACCCAGCAGCATCAGCACCTGATGGACCAGGCGGCCGAGGCTGAGGCTAGGGAGGAGGAAGAGAAGCCCCTGAAGCCCTTCGGCATGGTGGCCGTCTGCGCCGGCGCCGGCTTGGAGAAGCTCTTTAAGGAGGAGCTGGGCGTCGACCAGATCATCTCCGGCGGCCAGACGATGAACCCCTCGACCGACGACATCGCCAGGGCCATCCGCCAGGCGCACGCCAAGACCGTCTTCGTCTTCCCCAACAACGGAAACATCGTCCTGGCCGCCTCCACCGCCGCCCAGATGCTGCAGGACGAGGGCATCAACGCCGTCGTCGTCCCCACCAAGACCATCCCCGAGGGTCTGGTCGCCGCCATGATGTTCAACCCCTCGGTCAACGCCGAGTCCAACCGCACCGAGATGGTCAGCGCCATCCGCGGCGTCAAGTCCGGCGAGGTGACCTACGCCATCCGCACCACCACCATCAACGGCGTGAGCGTGAAGGAGGGCGAGTTCATGGGTATGCACGGCAAGACCATCGCCAACGTCCACGCCGACCGCATCGAGTGCCTCTTCGGCCTGATCGATTCGATGGTGGACGAGAACTCCTCCATCATCACGGTCATCTGCGGCCAGGATATCGACGAGGCGGGCCGGACCAAGGTCAGCGCGCGCCTGAAGGAGAAGTACGGCAAGCGCTGCGAGCTGGACGTGAAGGAAGGTGGCCAGCCCGTCTACTCCTTCATCGTCTCCGTCGAGTAGGAGGTGAGGCGTGCTCGACCGCATCTATCTGTCGCTGATCGACCTCGAGCTTTTGGTCGACTCGATCACCTCCTCCAGCGGCGCCTCCTCGGCCACCTCCTCGGGGGCGACCGACGTGCCGCCCAACGATGGGATGTTCTTCGCCATCTTCGGCGGCATCTTCCTGGCGATGATCCTCATCGCCCTGATCCCCGCCAGCATCAACCTCTACCGCGACAACAAGCGGCGCAAGCAGCTCAAGGAGGAGCTGGAGAAGGATGCCGCGCGCGAGGCGGAGAAGGAGAAGCGCCGCCGCGGCGAGAAGTAAACCTGTATCTGTGGAGAGAGGTTTCCAACCTCTCTCTTTTAAAATGGCCTGCGGTTTTTTCACCTGTGCTTTATCATATGAAAAGAAGTTTGGTGATAGGAGGTTTTAATATGGCTTCTGCTAAGGTCAAGGATATCAGGGAGCAGATCCAGGGCGATGATTCCATCATCATCGACACCTCGGCCATCATGGCCGAGGGCGCGGACATCTTCTTCTCCCAGCTGGTCGAGGCGCTGCCCGGCCTCAAGGACACCTATCTGATCATCCCCCAGGAGGCGATCGAGAAGGTCAACGCCCGGCTCGAGAGCAAGAACGCCCGCACTGCGGCCAGCGCCGCCAAGGCGGCCGAGTGGCTGCAGAAGGCGGTCGACATGACCGAGGGGAAGGACTACCGCGTCATCATCGTCGGCGCGGCGGAAGGGGCGTTCGAGGATAAGACCATCCTCAACCAGGTCAGCTTCCTGATGTCCAACCACAACATCATGCTGATCACCCAGGACCGCCGCATGACCCTGCGCGCCCGCGAGCTGCGCGACCCCTCGATCCAGGGCGACAGCAAGCTCCACTGCTGCTACATCCGCCCCGAGGGCCGGCTGAGCCTGTATCAGTTCCCCACCGACAACACCAGGTAGGCCGATGACCAAGACTGAGGTCATGAAGAAGCTCGGGCTCCACTCGGATCTGGAGCTCCTCGAGTGCCTGCCCATCCGCTACGAGCCCATGACCCCGACCAGGGAGATCCCCCAGGCGCTGATGGAGCCGGGGCAGCCGGTGCGCCTGCAGGTGGAGATTATCAAGGTGACGACCCTCCTCAAGCAGGGCATCATCCGCTTTACTGCGCGCGGACTTCAGTCTGGACACCTCTACAGCTTCATCGTCTTCCACCAGATGTTCTATCTCAACCGGGTGGCCACCGGCCGCCGGGTCTTTGTGACCGCGATCTTCTCGCCGAGGAGCAAGCAGCTCTCCGTCCGGGGCATCTTCGAGCTGGACAACCGCTTCGTCCGGGCCGGCCTGCGCCCGGTCTACCGCCTGCCCCGAGATGTCAGCCGCAGCGGTTTTGAAAGGACCATCGAAGGGATTCTAAATTCCGACTCTATCAACTCGGTTCAGGATGTCATCCCGGCCGACCTGATGAAGAAGTACCACCTCCTGCCCCGAAGAAAGGCCTTCTACAGGATCCACCTGCCCGCGAACGAGAGGGATATGAAGCTCGGGCTGAGGGTCTTTCAGTACGAGCAGTGCCTCAGCTACTGCGTGACCTCCCTCGCCAACCGCAAGTATCTCTCCATGCTGAAGAAGGGCACTATCGCCAGGGTCGATATCCGAAAGCTGAACGATCTGGTCAAGGCCACGGGCTACACCCTGACTGGCGACCAGGTCCGTGCGATCAGGGAGATCGTGGACGACATGAACTCCGACGGCGTGATGTTTCGCCTGCTCGAGGGCGACGTGTCCACCGGCAAGACCCTGGTGGCCCTCTTCGCCCTCTACGCCAACTACCTCAGGGGAGGCCAGGGCACCCTCGTCGCCCCGACCCAGGCGCTGGCTCAGCAGCACTACGCCAACGCTCTGAGGATCCTCGCCCCGATGGGGGTGAAGATCGCCCTCCTCTCCGCCAAGATGAAGGCCGGGGAGCATCGAAAGCTCCTGGCCGACCTAGCCGAGGGGAAGATCGACGTCGTCATCACCACGCACGCGGGGGCCAGCGAGGGCGTCACCTACAGATCCCTCAAGCTGGTGGTCATCGACGAGCAGCAGAACTTCGGCGTCTCCCAGCGCGCCAGCCTGATCGCCAAGGGCGGCGCGGTCGACACCCTGATGATGACCGCCACGCCCATCCCCCGCACGATGCTCAAGATCAAGAGCGGTGATACCCAGCTCTCGGTCCTGAACGAGTTCCCCCACGGGATCGTGCGCCGGGTCGAGACCCGGCTGACCACCAGCGACGATCTGCTCATCGACCGGGCAATCGTCAAGGCGATGGAGCGCCAGCGCCAGATCTTCGTCATCGTGCCCCGCATCGACGAGGCGGCCATCGACTCTGAGGAGATGGGCCAGAACGTCTCGGCCAAGGAGGTCTACGAGAGGTTCGCGGGGAAGTACGGGGAGAAGAAGGTCCAACTTCTCCATGGAAGGATGAAAGCGTTAGACCAGAACAATGTTCTCGCCCGCTTTGAGAGCGGCGAGGCTCCGATCCTGGTCTCCACCTCGGTCGTCGAGGTCGGAATGGATATTCAGAGGGCGGGATTGATGATCATCTACTCCGCCAACCTCTTCGGTCTCTCCGCCCTGCACCAGCTCCGGGGAAGGATCGGGCGGGACGGCAGCTACGCCCTCTGCCTGCTGGTCTACGACGGCCGGGAGGCGGACGTGAAAGCCAAGCTGGCCTATGTCGCTGAGCACGATAACGGCTTCGATATCGCCCAGTACGACGCGGAGAGCCGCGGCACGGGTTCTCTCGCCGGCCTGAACCAGTCCGGCAGCTCGGACCTGGCCATCGCCGACTTCGTCGGCAACGTGGCCATGCTGGAGTGTGCCGCCGCGGATGCGGAGAGGATCATCGCCTCGCTCAACACCGATGTCGACTACGCCGCCTACGCCAGGCGGGTGCTCACGGAGAAGACGATCCGCGACGCGCTCCTGGCCTAGCTCTGCCTGAGGCGGTAGCGCAGGGCGATCGCCAGGGTCTTCCCGTCGTTGATCCGCCCGTCGGCGCACATCCGATAGAACTCCTCCAGGGGGACCTGGAAGATCTCCAAAGACTCGTCCGCATCCAGGTGGGTGGACCCGGGGATCAGGCCCTTGGCGGCATAGAGGCCGATGACCTCATCGGAGTAGGCGACGGTGGGGTAGTAGTCCCCCAGATAGATCAGCTCCCGGTCGGTGTAGCCCGTCTCCTCGCGCAGCTCGCGGGCCGCGGCCTGCTCGAAGGTCTCGCCCGGGTCCTTCTTGCCGGCCGGCACCTCGATGAGGACCTGGCCGAAGGGATAGCGATACTGGCGCTCGAGGATGACGTTGCCCTCGTCCGTGATGGGCAGGATGGCCGCCGCCCCGCAGTGCTTGACGTACTCTCTGACCGACTCGACGCCCGAGGGGCACTTGACCCGGTCCTCGTACACGTGCAGCATCGTGCCGTCATAGACCCGCTTCGATGCGAGCGTCTGCTCCTTCATGTCCATATTCCACCTCCCTCACACAGGCGATATTCTAGCGAAAGCTGAGCGATGGTAATCCGGCTGTTCACGGCTATAAAGGGGCGAAGCCCCTTTTGATATACTTAGGGGTGCCCCCAAAAAGGCAGGAGGTTTTTGTATGGTTAAACTTGCGATCGATCTGATGGGGTCCGACCTGGGACCCGAGGAGCTCTCCAAGGGCCTCAAGGATTTTCTTAGTGAGACGCCCGACTGCCAGGTCGAAGTCTTCGGCGACGAGAAGGCGCTCCAGCCGCTGTTTGCCGGCGCTGATAGGGTGAGCATCCACCCGGCCGACACCGTCGTCCCCATGGAGGTCAGCCCCTTCGAGTTTCTTCGCAAGTACCGCACCTCCTCGATGTTTCTAGCCTGCCAGACGGCTGGCAAGGACACCAGCATCGACGGCGTGGTCTCCTCCGGCTCGACCGGCGGCTTCCTCACCGCCTGCCACACCCTGGTCGGCCGCATCCCCGGCGTGGTCCGCGAGGGTCTTGCTGCCCCCTTTATCACCGCTAAGCCCGGCCATCAGACCCTCATCCTGGATATCGGCGCCAGCAACTACTGCACCGCCGAGGAGCTGGTCTGCTTCGCCCGCATCGGCAAGATCTACGCCTCCAGGGTCTTCCACCGCACCGACCCCAAGGTCTTCCTCCTCTCCAACGGCCTGGAGGAGGGCAAGGGTCTGAAGGAGACCGTCGAGGCCTACCAGCTGCTCAAGGGTGACCCCAGCTTCGGCGGCCTCAGCGAGGCCCGCGACGCCCTGGATGGCACCAAGGATGTCATCGTCACCACCGGCTATCCCGGCAACATCTTCCTCAAGGGCACCGAGGGCACAGCCGAGCTGATGATGGGCATGCTCAAGAAGGCCTTCACCAAGAACCTCCGCACCAAGATCGGCTACCTTCTGGCCAAGCCCGGCCTGAAGGAGATGAAGAGGAATCTGGACTATCGCGCCACCGGTGGCGCGGTCCTCCTCGGCGTGAAGAAGGTCGCAGTCAAGTCCCACGGCAACTCCAACGCCTACGCCTTCCTCAATGCCGTGCGCCTGGCCTACAACATGGTCAAGGCTGGACTGGTCAAAGGCCTCGAAGAGGAGCTGGCTCAGCGATGAAGGACAAACCGATCCTCAAGTCCACCGAGGTCCCGCCGGAGAATCAGACCCCGGTCGATGGCACCTATCCCGAGCAGCAGCCGCGCCGCTTCCCCACGCTGGCGGGGCTGATCGAGAGCCTCGGTATCCACCCCAAGGATATCGCGCTGTACCAGCAGGCCTTCACCCACGCCTCCTACTCCAACGAGCATCGGGGTTGCCCCTCGTATGACCGGCTGGAGTTCCTCGGCGACGGCGTGCTCGACCTGGTGGTCGGCGACCTGCTGTTTCGCACCCACCCCCAGTGGGCCTCGGGCCAGCTCAGCAAGGCGCGCTCGCGCATCGTCGAGGGCCACAACCTCTCGGAGGTGGCCATCGAGCTGGGTTTTGCCCCCTACGTGCGCTTCTCCGTCGGCGAGAAGCTCAATGCCGCCTACCACGGGCACATCTTCGAGGACGTGTTCGAGTCCTTCGTCGGCGCCCTCTACCTGGAGGAGGGATACGAGGCGGTCTACGCCTTCATCTCGCGCACGATGAATCCCTATATCATCGGCGAGCAGTCGGCTGGCGTGACCGACTGGAAGACCAAGATCCAGGAGGTGATCCAGGCCGAGTTCAAGTCCGGCGTCACCTACGAGATCGTCTCCGAGACTGGCCAGGCCCAAAGCAAGATGTTCACCGCCGTGTGCATGGTGGACGGGGTGATCCTGGGCACCGGCTCTGGCCACAACAAGAAGCAAGCCGAGACAGAGGCTGCCAAGGAAGCCCTGCTCGCCAGAAAGAGAGGTTGATACCCGATGGGTCTTATATCTTGGTTGAAATCGAAGTTTGAGAAGCACAAGGAGGAGAAGCTCCAGAGCGAGCAGGCTCCCGCTGCCCCCGAGGAGAAGGCGGCCCAGCCCGCGCCTCAGCCGGCTCCCGCTGAGCCTGTTGCCCCGGCGGCTGCGGAGGCTACCCCCGCCGCCCAGCCCCAGGAGGCTGCTCCCGCCCCTGAAGCTGTGACTCAAAGCGAGCAGCCGAAGGCTCAGACCGAGGCCGCTCCCGCTGTCGAGGAGCCTGTTCCTCAGGCTGAACCCGAGGCGGTCGAAACCGAACCCGAGACTGCCGTCGAGCAGCCTGCAGAGGAAGCTCCTGCCGCTTCTGATGCTGCGGAAATCCAGGCTCAGGAGGACGCGAGAAGAGCTGAGATCGAGGCCGAGAAAGCCCGCCTGATCGAGGTTGCGGCCGCTCAGCCTGTCGCTCCTGCGACGGTCGGAGTCGCGCCTGATCTACCTCAGCCCGAGGCGGAGAATCTGGCTTCTAAGCAGGAGGCTTCCACCTGGTACTCGAAGGCTGAAAATGAGTTTGGATCCGCTAAGCCCTTTGAGTTCCATCCCTATGAAGACCCCAGAATTGCCTCGCTTCAGCAGTCTGATAAGTGGTACTCCCAGGCTGAAGGTGAAGCGGCTGGGGCTAAACCCTTCGAGTTTGAGCCCTATGAGGACCCCCATCGTCTCTCCCTCCAGACTGCGGACCACTGGTATGGCCCTGCGGAGCAGGAGGCTGTCGCCTCTGCTCCCTTCCAGTTCACCCCCTATGCCGAGCCTGTGAAGGAGGAGCCCGCCCCCGAGACTGAAGCTGAAGCTCCTGTGGCTCCTGCTCAGCCTGTCGAGGAGGAGACGGCCGAGGTTGCTTCGCCTGTTGAAGTGCCTGTTGTCGAGCCCGAACCCGAGGCTGCCGTCGAGCAGCCTGTGGAGGAGGCTGCGGCTACTCCCAGTGCTGCTGATCTGCAGGCTCAGGAGGACGCTCGAAAGGCTGAAATCGAGGCCGAAAAGGCCCGCCTGATTGAGGCTGCGGCCGCTCAGCCTGTCGCTCCTGCGATGGTCGGAGTCGCGCCTGATCTACCTCAGCCCGAGGCGGAGAATCTAGCCTCCAAGCAGGAGGCTTCCACCTGGTACTCGAAGGCTGAAAATGAGTTTGGCTCCGCTAAGCCCTTCGAGTTCCATCCTTACGAGGACCCCAGGATTGCCTCGCTTCAGCAGGCCGGCAAGTGGTACTCCCAGGCTGAAGGTGAAGCGGCTGGGGCTAAGCCCTTCGAGTTTGAGCCCTATGAGGATCCTCATCGCCCCTCCCTCCAGACTGCGGACCACTGGTATGGCCCCGCGGAGCAGGAGGCTGCTAATTCTGCCCCCTTCCAATTCACTCCCTACGTCGAGCCTGTAAAGGAAGAAGCTGTTCCTGAGACTGAACCTGAATCCCCTGCTGC
This sequence comes from uncultured Bacilli bacterium, assembly GCA_944372245.1. Classification (GTDB taxonomy): domain Bacteria; phylum Bacillota_I; class Bacilli_A; order RFN20; family CAG-288; genus CAG-568. The sequence goes on along the minus strand of CALVYN010000022.1, from coordinate 8,030 downwards.
TAGTGAGCAGCCCGCTGCTCAGGAACAGGCCGTTCAGGAGGAAAAGAGCGAGCCTGCAGAGGAGGCCGCTAGCCAGCCTGCCCCTGAGGTTCAGGAGCAGCCTGAGTCGGCTGCTCAACTCACTCCCAAGGGCAACGCTGACGAGCTCGATGACCTGGCGCTGTACAACCTCGGTCTGGGCAAGGCGCGCGAGGGCTTCTCGCACCGCCTTTCCCGCATCGCCAAGAAGTACAAGCAGGTGAACGCGGAATACTTCGACGAGCTCGAGGAGTGCCTGATCGAGGCCGACGTCGGTGTCGATCTAGCCCTTCGCATCCTCGACACCACCGAGACCATGGCGGCTCAGCAGCACATCAGCGACACCGCCCAGATCAACGACCTGCTGGTCGACAACATGTTCATGGACTACGCCAAGACCGGTGGCTCCTATCGCACGGATGTCGAGTTCGACCCCGTCAATCCCACCGTCCTGATGGTCGTCGGCGTCAACGGCACCGGCAAGACCACGACGATCGCCAAGCTGGCGCTCCGCTACAAGGAGAAGGGCAAGAAGGTCCTGGTCGTCGCCGCGGATACCTTCCGCGCTGGCGCGGTCGAGCAGCTGCGTATCTGGGCCGGCCGCGTTGGGGTCGACTGCTACGACAAGGGCATGGGCGCCGAGCCCGCGGCCGTCTGCTACGACGCCGTGCACAAGGCTATCGACGGCCACTACGACCTGGTCATCGTCGACACGGCGGGCCGCCTGCACACCAAGGACTACCTGATGAAGGAGCTGGGCAAGCTGGTCCGCGTCATCGGCAAGATCATCCCCAATGCGCCCCAGGAGGTCTGGCTCGCCCTGGATGCCAACACCGGCCAGAACGGCGTCCAGCAGTCCAAGGTCTTCAAGGAGGTCTGCTCCCTGACCGGCATCGTCATCACCAAGATGGACGGCACCTCCAAGGGCGGCATCATCCTGGCCATCCGCGACCAGCTGGGCATCCCCGTCCGCTTCATCGGCCTGGGCGAGCACGAGCACGACCTGCGCGAGTTCGACCTGGACAAGTACCTGTACGGCCTGCTGGTCGGCGGGGAGGAGTAAGCTTTGGATGAGCTCGAGCGCAAGGAGCGCTACGCCCTCCTCTTGGACCTCTACGGATCCCTATTAGGGAGCGAGCAGCTCCGGCGCGCCAAGGACTACTACTTCGGCGATTTCTCCCTCGCTGAGATCGCCGAGAGGGAGGGCAAGTCGCGCAACGCCATCCACCTGTCCATCCAGGCGGCCGAGCGCAAGCTCGACGACTACGAGGCGCGGCTGGGCCTGGCCAAGCGCCAGGAGGCGATCGCTCAAATCCTGCGCCGGATCGAGGAGAGCGGGCAGTTCACCAAGGAGTGCGCACGCATCAGGAGGCTATTGATAAATGGCATTTGAGAACCTGTCGGACAAGTTCCAGAGGATATTCAAGAAGCTGAAAGGTCAGTCCACCCTGACCGACAAGAACATGGAGGAGGCCCTCGAGGAGGTCCGCAAGGCCCTGCTCGAGGCCGACGTCAACTATCGCGTCGTCTCCTCCTTCATCAAGGAGGTGCGGGATGAGGCGATCGGCCAGCAGGTCCTGACCAAGCTCTCGCCCTCGCAGCAGCTGATCAAGATCGTTCACGACAAGCTGGAGTCCCTGCTGGGCGGCGGCCACAACGACATCTCCTTCCAGTCGGGCCGGCCCACCGTCATCATGCTGCTGGGTCTCCAGGGTACCGGTAAGACCACGACCGCCGGCAAGCTGGCGGGCCTGTTCAAGCGCCGCAACCACAAGCGGGTCCTGCTCTGCGCAGACGATACCCAGCGCCCCGCCGCCATCGATCAGCTAGAGGTCATCGCCAAGCAGGTGGAGACCGACATCTACATCGACCGGACCGGCACCAAGCCCCCCGACATCGCCAAGGCGGCCTACGAGAAGGCCTGGCGCGAGCACTACGACGTCCTGATCATCGATACCGCGGGCCGTCTGCAGATCGACCAGCCCCTGATGGATGAGCTCAAGCAGATCATCGCCAGCGTGCCCGTCGACGAGAGGCTGCTGCTGGTCGATGCGATGTCGGGCCAGGATGCGGTCAACGTGGCCCTGAGCTTCAACGAGCAGGTCCCTCTGACCGGTCTGGTCATGTCCAAGCTCGATGGCGACGCCCGCGGCGGCTCGGCCCTGTCCATCCGCAAGATGACCGGTGTCCCCATCAAGTATGCGGGCATCGGCGAGAAGCTCGAGGATATCGAGAACTTCCACCCCGACCGCATGGCGGACCGCATCCTCGGCATGGGCGATATCCTCACCCTGGTTGAGGAGATTCAGGAGAAGGTCGACGAGAAGCAGAGCGAGAAGACCTCGCGCCGGCTGATGAACGGCCAGTTCGACCTCTCCGACATGCTCTCGGTCATGAAGCAGATGAAGAAGCTGGGTTCGCTCTCGAAGATCCTAGGCATGATCCCCGGCATGCCTCGCTTCTCGGACGAGCAGCTCAGGACGGTCGAGGCCGAGCTGGCCAAGTACGAGGTCATCATCAACTCCATGACCCCGCAGGAGCGCCACAAGCCCGACCTGATCAAGGCCTCCCGCAAGGAGAGGATTGTGCGCGGCTCGGGCACCACTCCCGCCGATGTCAACCGCCTGCTCAAGCGCTACGACATCATGAAGAAGCAGCTCCCCCAGATGAAGAGCATGATGCAGATGGGCAAGATGGCCTCCATGTTCTCCAAGGGTGGTTCTGCCCGCTGATCTCTGATTGGAAGTATCTGAAGTGAGGGTGGTTTCCACCCTCATTTTTTTCGTCTCGTTCCATCCGTGGATATTTCTTTACGATGGAGCGCACAGAAGATTTCACCTGCCCCAGGTGTGGCAACTCCGACCCCGACGGGATCGGCATCGGACCGACGGGGAAGCCGTACTGTCGCATCTGCCTGCAGTACGACGGCCGCGAAGCGCCAGCTTTCACCCCGTCGGGACAGAGGATTCAGCTCTCTTTGACGTACCCGCTCTCCCCGGCCCAGAGGACGGTCTCCAACCAGGTCCTCGCGGCCGTGACCAAGGGTCAGCCCGTGCTGATCAAAGCGGTCACTGGGGCTGGCAAGACCGAGCTGGTCTATGCGGCGATGGAGCACTTTCTCAGCCGCGGTCTGGCGGTCGGCTTTGCCACGCCGCGCAAGGACGTGGTCATCGAGCTGGAGCCGAGGATCCACGAGGCCTTTCCCATGGCGACCATCACCTCCGTCTACGGCGAGCACACGCAGGTTCTCTCCGCCGACATCATCGTGCTGACGACTCACCAGCTCTATCGATATCCGAACTATTTTGACCTTCTGATTCTGGATGAGATCGATGCTTTTCCGTATGCGGGCAACCAGGTGCTGAAGCACTTCTTCAGACGGAGTGTAAAAGGGGTATACATCCTCCTTTCAGCTACACCATCTCAAACCGATTTAGAAGAATTGGAAAAAGACAAAGGTGCAGTCATCACATTGGATATTCGATATCACGGTCAACCTTTGCCAGTTCCTCAAATCCGACTATATGGCCCCTTTGGAAAGCTGGATATCATCGCCTGTCTGAGAGACTTTCTGAGTGCGGGTAAACCCTGCTTCGTCTTCGCTCCGACGATCTCTAGGGTGCGCCGGCTCGCCGACCTGCTGCGGCTGTTCTGTCCGGGCGGAGCCAGCGTCGACTCGCAGGACCCCGACCGGGAGAGGAAGATCGCAGATTTCAAGGCGGGGAAGCTCTCCTATCTGGTCTGTACCGCCGTGCTCGAGAGAGGTGTCACAGTCCGCGACCTCCAGGTCATCGTCGCCGATGCCGACCACCCCATCTACGATGCGGCGGCCCTCATCCAGATTGCCGGCCGCGCCGGCCGCAAGAGCGGGTACGAGGATGGGGAGGTAATCTTCTTCTGCCACCGGGAGGAGCCCTGGGTGAAAGAGGCGGTGTCCACCATCGAGGAGACGAATCATCATGCGGCTATGCAGAGCGTGCCTAAAAAGATATGAGGCCGGAACCATCTTTCACTTCTTCGATATGGAGTGCCCCTTGTGTAACACTTGCTTGAGACAGATTGACCACCGGGTTCACTTCCGGGTGGCCGATGGGATCAGATGCCTGTGTCTAGGCTATTACGAGGGCAAGATGAAGGACTATCTGATTCGCTACAAGGAGTCTCTGGACTACGAGCTGCGGACGATCTTCCTCTATCCCTATGCGACCCTGCTCTCCCTGATTTTCGCGGGTTGCCTCGCAGTCTGGGCCCCCTCCAGCCCGGCCAGGATCAAGGAGAGGGGATTCGACCACATGGAGGGTATCGCGAGCAATCTAAACCTCGAGAGGTGCGCAGCGCTCACCAAGCCAGACGGCACCGAACAGAAGGAGATGGGGCGCCAGGGTCGCCTAGCTATCAGCGACCGCATCACCCTCAATCCCGGGGTGGATATCGCTGGTCGGAGGATCCTCCTCCTGGACGACGTAGTCTCCACCGGAGCCACGCTGGCCGGATGTCATCGCGCCCTGCTCTCCGCCGGTGCTCGCTCAATCTTCACAATCTGTCTTATGGATAATGACGAGGAACATTCAAAGAAACATTTTTAAAGCTCTGCAAAGGTTGCAAGCAGGGAAGAAAAAACTTATTCTTATTGCAGAAAAGGAGATTTTCATATGGCTGAGGAGAAGAAGACAACCGAGTACCCGACCCTCAAGTGCCTGAGGAATTTCAAGCCTCACGAGAGCGACATCTACACCCCCAAGGAGATGCAGGAACTCAACATCGCCATGCTCGCCGAGCGCGGCGTCACCGTCGAGGACATCGCCAAGATCGCCTACGACAATCAGAAGAAGTATCTGCCCGACCTCAAGGAGAAGGAGATGGTCGACTCCGTCATGGAGATCCTGACCAAGCGCGAGCAGTTCCACGCCATCCTCCTGGCGGTGAACGTCGACTTCCTCGCGGAGCAGGGCGTCATCATGGAACCCCTCCGCTCCATCCTCAATCACGACCTCGGCCTCTTCGGTCTGGACGAGTGCATCGCTCTGGGCATCTCCGGCAACTATGGTCAGATCGGCGAGACCAACTTCGGCCACCTGGACGTGACCAAGCCCGGCGTCATCTCGCGTCTGAACGATGACCCCGAGCACGACAACTGCTTCCTCGATGACGTCGTCGGCGCCCTGGCCGCCGTGGCGGCCGTCAGGGTCGCACAGAATCACGCGGTCGCCCACCCCAAGGTGGTCAGGCCCCACCGCGGGATGGCTGACTAGGTGATCGTAAATCTGGCTTTGAAGGAGAGGACTCCGTCCCCGCGCACCGCGCGGGCTCGGCCCTCTCCTTTTTCGTTGGGCCGTTCGAGATAGATGCTCAGGCTGTCGCCCTCTAGGCACTCGTGCTCGTAGTTGATCTCCAGCGAGGTGAGGTGCTCGTCCTCCCTGGGGGAGATAGCATCCAAAAGAGCGTCGGCGTAGCGGCAGTTGTTCATGTGGCGGTTGTGGTCGAGGTCGGTGAAGTTGACCCTTCTGACCAGCGCGGGCTCGCCGGCGGGCTGGAAGTCGGGGATGGCCCTGAGGTGGTCGGCGTAGATGTAGGGGCCCTCGAAGGTGTCGGGATAGGCGATCTCGCTGGGGCGGACCAGGCGCCGGGTCTCGAGGTTGGATACGCACCAGGCGGAGATGCTGGTAGCCAGGAGCAGACCGTCATCAGCCCGCCTGATCTCGACCTCGCGGTCGAAGATCAGACCGGCGGGTTTCTTTACCCTCGTGGTCAGGATCACCTCGCACTTGTCGGTGGGCTGGGCCAGGATGTCCAATCGGGTGCGGACGATGATCCACATGAGATCTCTCGGGCGCAGGTCGGCATAGCCGCAGCCCAGCAGGTCGGCGTGCTCGCCGGCCATATCCTGAGCCAGGGTCAGATAGCGGGAGGGAAAGATTCGATCGTAGACATCGAAGCTGTCCAGGCCCAGCCACGCGCGTTTGGTGTATACCGGATTCATCAGATCTTCCTCCTTAGGATCTCGATCGCCTCGTCGTAGTCTCTGGCGCTCTCGCACGCGATCGTGGGGTCGGGGTTAGGTAGGCCCTGCGGATTGAGCCAGATGCTCAGGCCGTACATCGCGGTGTAGGAGCCGACCATGTCGTGGGTGAAGCTGTCGCCGATGTAGCAGCACTCGCTCGCGGGGACGCCGATCATCTTCGACAGCAGGTGGAAGAAGCGCGGGTGCGGTTTCTTCGAGGCCAGGTCCGCCGAGGAGGCGATGAAGCGGAACTGGTCGATCGGCAGACGCTGGGCGATATAGCCCGCCGTCGTCCTCGAATCGTACACGCTGTTGCTTCCGACGGCGCAGGGGAGGTTGTGCTCCCTTAGGAAGGCCAGCATCCTCTCTACGCCGGGGATCTTCTCCTGGAGATACTGGGCTCCCACCGTCTCGGCCGCCAGCTGGCTGAGGGGGATCCGGGGCTCGAGTCCCAGCTCGATGCACAGCGAGTTGATCAGGGCGTCGATGCACGACTCGAAGGGCGACTCGTTGGCGTAGTAGAGCCCCATCATCGCCCGCCAGGCCGCCTCGATCGTCTCGGCGGTCTGACCTTCGGGATTGTCGCACCTCTCCAATAGGCGGGCGCCGATGAATCCGGGGTCTCTGACCGCGTAGCTGATCAGGGTGCCCCAGCAGTCGAACAGGACTGCGCGTATGGCCATCTTCGTGTCTCCTTTTTTCATTTTGAAGGGCGCAGGAGACCCTGCGCCCCTCCGGTCTTTATAAATATAAAGGAACGTGCGAAACCCGTGTTGGACGACCTGCTGTTTACACGCCTTTTACACGGGTTTCAGCATCGCTAAAATTCGCTCAACTTTATTAAGAAAATAAAAGTTGTTTAATTGTAACTTTTTTTGTGCGGCTTTCTTTAGAATGCGCAAAAAGTCGCTCTGAGAGCGCATTTTTCGACCTCGATGCCCGCCCGGGTCCTCGAGCCTGCTACATGTTGCCTTCAAGAAAAATTGTTAAGCCTGTTTTTAAGTGATATATTTAGAAAGCGTTAATTTAGGATGCGCACACGTATGTGTGACTGGAGGGTCTCCATATGAAAAGAAGGGCATTTGCAAAGGGCGCCCTGGCTGCTCTGGAAGCTCTGACGGTGGTCGTGCTGGTCGCGACCGTCCTCTGGGCTGTTCCTCAGGTCCGCGACTACTTCGCGGCCAGAGTGGGCTTCGTCGACGCCTTTGTCGATTTCTGGCATCCGGAGAGCTGGCTGAACCTGCCTGAGTTCACCGCCTATCCGGAGATCTACGGCCTCGCGCTGTGGCTGATCATCATCGTGGTGCTTCAGCTGCTCACGATCTGGCCGCTGGTGGTGCTCTGCCGCCGGCCCAAGGCCCGCGCGGGCTCCCTCAGCGAGTCCGCGCTGCCCGAGGGCGAGGAGGACAGCACCGTCGCCTTCGTCGATGGCGAGGGCAATCTGGGTCACGCCCGCATCAAGGGCCATCTGACTGACCCCAGGAAGAAGTACTTCGAGGGGCTCAACGACACCCAGGCGAACCAGGAGTTCGACTGGCACAACTACATCGGCGTCAAGCCCGTCGTCCGGATCGTTCTGGGCGTGGTCTTCGGCGTGATCGGCCTGGCCTGCCTGGCCTGCCGCTTCGGTTGGTACATCCACGATGTCGAGCAGCTCAGCGGCTTCTATGACCTGTGGTTCTTCCGCAGCGCCATGCACGTGCTCGACCGCGTCTCCAACGCGCTTTTCTCCAGCCTGGGCGACATCGAGGTCGGCTCGATCGCCGGCTCGGTGATCACCGGCCAGGAGATCTGCGACTTCCTCTTCTGGGTGGCGATCGTCTACGGCACCATCATGTTCGGTCTGATCGTCATCTCCGCCATCATCTGGTGCTTCCGCAAGCCCCTGGGCCAGCGCCGCGCCGACAAGGCGCGCCGGCGCTACATCGCCGACTTGGCCAACTCCACCTTCGACCCCATCTTCACCGACGAGAGCAAGTATCTGGCGGTCGCCGTCCACTCGCAGGATGAC
>CALVYN010000021.1 GCA_944372245.1 uncultured Bacilli bacterium | reverse complement strand
CAGTCACATCGATCGGTGATTATGCATTCGGCTGGTGCGAATCCCTCAAGTCGTTGACGATACCTTCATCAGTCAAGACGATCGGGAAAGGTGCGTTCTGCGGATGTGAATCCCTCAAGTCGCTGACAATACCATCATCAGTCATATCGATCGGGAAAGATGCGTTTTACGGGTGCGATTCCCTAACTTTAGAACATATCTCTGCCCCCTCCTCTCTTGGGGAAAAGAAATGAATAGTGCAGAAAATAACTACATCGTTATATAGCTTCTATTTATCTATTATCACAGCTCGCTCATATATGAATCTTTTAGACCTCAGCCTAAAGGAACATAGCCATGTAGACGGGGAGGCATATTATGTCCCCCTCCTTATGAAGATCTTTTGTTGTCAAAAGATAACGATGGAGGACTTGTTTGGAATAGTGCTTTTGAAACATGTCGAGCGAACGGTGAATTCGATATTGACCAGATTTGACCTCTATAGGGCAAAGCTTGGCGCCCTTGGGAATGATGAAGTCGGTTTCGTAATAGCGGTGAGTAGTTTCGCCTTTGAAGACGTTGTAGAAAAGCGTATAGCCTGAGGCGGTGAGCATCTGGGCTACTGCGTTCTCGAATAGATATCCTAGATCTGCACTCAGCTTGTTGCTCAGAAGTTTTTTATAGAGCATGTTCTCAGTGAAATCTTTGTCGGCAAAAGCCTCTGTGACAAAGAGACCGACGTCGCTGAGGTACAGTTTAAATTTCGCTGAATCCTTGTATTTGCACATGCCTGCTTCAGGACTGTTGCAGTCGTATTTCGGAAGCACGGTCTGAGAATCGATGAGATCAGGAAGTAGTTCTTCCAAAAGTTTTTTCTTAGTAACTCTTCTTTCTCTGTCGGAGAAAAAAGTTCTACTTGAGCTAAGCTGTGCCGGAATCGACTCGTAGAGATAGGATAATCTCCCTCGTGAATCTAGTTTTCTGAAATCGTCGTGGTAAAGGGAAAGGATGTTGCGCTTCTGATTGTCGACCGATTGGAAGTCATTATCTCTGATATAGGCAGATACAGCCTGGGGCATCCCTCCGACCAGAAGGTAGAGACGGAACAGACGCATGACCTCTCTGTTCGCTCTTTCTCCTATTCCCTTTAAAGATTCAAAAGCCTCTCTCAGGAGAGGAATGGTGTAATGGTCTCCCATAGCCCAGAGAAATTCTTCGAAGTCCATCGGATACATCTTTATCTTTTCTTCTTCACTGGGAATGAGGATGTCCTTCACGTTTTGACGGATAGATATCAAAGATCCAGTCTCGATATAGTCGTACCTTCCGTCGCTCACTAGCGTTTTTATCGCCTGCCTAGCTTTCGGACAGAATTGAACCTCGTCGAAGACTATTAGGGATTTTCTTTCTATGAGTTTCACATGAAAGAGGAACTGAAGCTGCAGAAATAGATAATTCAAATCCAGCAGGTTTTCGAAAAGGCTTCTCACTTCTTCTCCCGCCGTGGAGAAATCGATGAATATGCATGAAGCGTATTCTTTTTCTGCGAATTCTTTGACAATTGTCGTCTTGCCAACACGTCTGGCACCTTCAATTAGTAAAGCTGTTTTTCCTGCAGATTCTCTTTTCCAGCTTTCCAGCCGTTTATAGATCTTTCTCTCAAATTGTTCCATATCGCGATATTACATTTTTCGCAGTTCCGAATCAACGAATTATTGCAAATTTCGCAGTTCGAAATCGGCTAAATATTGTATTTTTCGCAGTTGAGAAAGTCCTGAAAATAGCATTTTTCGCAGTTATTTGGTGTTAAGAAGGAGGGGTACGCTTTGTTGTTTTGAACGTGTCGATGGTGTTGGACGCATACACTTATCTCTCGATTTGTGGGATAACTCACAATAAGTGAGGAGGTTCGGATCATATAGGATTGACACGAAGTGTTCTTATGAGCTCCACAATCATAGAGAAGTTAGTCTTTACGCTGAATTGCTGGATAATCCTCTAATCGGATGGAAAACTCATCAAATGAAAAATGAAAGAAGAATTTAGGTCTCTTCTTTCATTTTTAAGTGTTTATCGGGGCTAGATAAACGAAATTTTTAACGTCTTAAGTCTACTTCTCGATCTGGACGCGCTGGCTGCAAACCACGGTCTCAGCATCGGTGCGGAGCTCGATGGAGAAGATGCCAGGGTGGACCACGAACTGGTGGTAGTTGACGTTGTAGTAGGCAAAGGCATCCCTATTTAGGGTGAGCTCCACAGTGGTGGACTCGCCGGGCTTGAGGTTGACGCGCTTGTAGGCTTTGAGCTCTGCGCCGGGGCGGTAGACGCAGCGGGTCAGATCATCGACGTAGATCTGGATGACATCGGCAGCCTCATGCTGACCGACATTGGAGACGGTGACGAAGACCTTGAAGCCATCGCCATCCCTCTCGACTCTGAAGTCGCTGTAGGAGAACTCGGTGTAGGTCAGACCGAAGCCGAAGGGATAGAGGGTGGGAACATGATGGCTGTTGAAGTGGCGATAGCCCACATCCAGGCCCTCGGAGTAGCAGTTGACCGCATGGTCGCGATAGGTGTGCGTGCAGGGGAAGGAGTCCAGGGTGGCAAAGGTCTCCGCTAGGCGGCCCGAGGGGCTGTGGACGCCGGCCAGCAGGTCGGCGATGGCGGCGGAGCCGCACTCGCCGGGATAGCCGACATAGAGGATGGCGCTGACCTTATCCTTGACCTCGGACAGGTCGACCGCACCGCCGCCATAGACGACCAGGATGACAGGATGTCCGGTCTTGACGGCAGAATCGATGAGGACCAACTCCTCTCTGGAGAGGGAGATATCCTGCTGGTCGAAGTCCTCGCTGATTCGGTCGCAGTTGGAGCCGACACCCAGGATGATCGCATCGGCCGCAAGGGCCTTATCGTAGAAGCCCTTGAGGTTTCCAAACATGGTCGAGTGGGCTCTGGCACCCCAGACGGCATCGCAGTACTCGACCCGATAGCCGAGCTCGGAGAGCTTGGCGGGCACCGAGATGAAGGGGAGCTCGGGCTGGACGCGGCTGGAGCCGCCACCGCAGAAGTAGGTGGCAAAGGGTGCGCCGGCGGCCACGATGTCCTTATCCTTGGCCAGGGGCAGGACGCCGTCGTTCTTGAGCAGGACGCAGCCCTCAAGCGCGGCGGTGTAGGCCACCTGGCGGCGCTGCTCCAGGGTGAGGCTCTTCGACTTGTCTCTGAGCTTCTTCTCAGCCTCATTCCTGTTGGACAGGTTGATGATGCGCTGAGCGGCGGTATTGAGGGCCTCAGCGTCGATGGTGCCATCCTTGAGACCCGCGACCAGCTCCTGCTTGCGGGGTTCCTCGTAGGGCATGATCAGGCTCATGCCGGCGTTGATGGAGGCCACAGCATCCTTGCAGGCGATCCAGTCGCTCATGATGGCGCCGTGGAATCCGTGCTCGTAGGCGAAATCGTAGAGCGGCTTGTTCTCGCTCATGCGCACGCCGTTGACGAGGTTGTAGCTGCACATCAGGCACCAGGGGTCGGCCTCGAAGGCCCAGGCGAAGTTGCGCAGGTAGATCTCGTTCAGGGTCCGCTCGTCGACCTCGGAGGAGCAGAACTGCCGCTCGTACTCGGAGTTGTTGCAGCAGTAGTGCTTTAAGCAGGTGCCGACGTGCTTCTCCTGGACGCCCTCGATGTACGAGGCGGCCAGGGTGCCCGAGAGGAGGGGGTCCTCGCTCAGGTACTCGAAGTTGCGGCCGCACAGGGGGTCGCGCTTGATGTCGATGCCGGGGCCGAGGATCACGTCGATGTTGCGGTCGATGCAGTCGTCGCCGATGCAGTTTCCATAGAGCTTGGCCAGCTCGGAATCCCAGGTCTGACCCAGGATCTCGAAGCTGGGGTAGGCGACGGAGGGGAGGGCGGAGGGGTGCTGGATGCGCTGGGCGTCGAAGTCGCTCCTGATGCCCACGGGGCCGTCGCTGACGAGCACGGAGGGGACCTTGCCGCCCAGGTCGTTGGTCTGCCAGGCGTCCTTGCCGATGACCAGGTCGAGCTTCTCGCTCCCGGTCAGGTCTGCTGCGGTGATCTTGTTCATTTAACTAACCTCGCTGTTCACACACGAGAAAATTCTAAACTAAATATGAGTTTAGGCGCCTTGAAGATGAAGGGGGTCGTCAAACCTCTGAGGAGTTCTCGAGTGGTGTGTCGAGTTTTCAGCTTAGAGGTTTGTGAAAATAGTGAGAAAAAAGATTTTGGTTAGCCATTCGATTGAAGTTAGAGAAATCACTCGCGCCAGTTGAGTTGGTTCAAATGGGGAAGAATCTTGCAAGTACTTCGACCATAAAAAATCCCAGAGGTATAAAATGCACCCGTAATACAACAAGGAGGTTGAAATGGTACACAAGAAACTTTCCCCTCTCTATATCCTCGCTGTCCTCATCGAGAAGTCTGACTACGATCACCCCATGACCCAGCCGGAGATCATCCAGGAGGTCAGCCGCCGGTACGGCTTGGAGATCGAGCGCAAGGCGGTCAGCGACACCCTCAAGGCCCTGGATGAGAGCGACCTGGGCATCGAGATCCAGCGCAGCCGCAACGGCAAGGGCGTCTTCGTCAACGATATCCTCCTGGATGAGGCCCTGGTCATGGCTGTCATCGACAGCGTCCTCTCCTCCCGCGCCCTCTCCCAGCGCGATGCGGACGAGATCATCCGGGTGGTCTCCTCTCTGGTCAGCGTCTACAAGCGAGAGAAGATCGCCCCGGTGCGCAAGACCAAGATCAACCTGAAGAACCGGGCGCCCCAGGATACCCTGGTGAACGTCCAGAAGCTCCAGGAGGCCATCGACCGGCGGAAGATGATCAAGTTCGACTACCAGACCTTCGACGAGCGCTGGAACTATGTCGACTGCATCAATCCCCGCACCGGCCGCGCCCCCTACTGCAAGGTCTGCCCCGTCTTCGTGGTCAACAACTTTGGTTCGTACTATCTCGTCTGCAACTATAAGCGCTACGACAACCTCACCATCTTCCGCGTGGAGTTCATCCGGAACCTGGAGATCCTCGACGAGGACTCCAAGGACCCCAGCGAGATCCCCGGCATCGGTTCCAACTTCAATCTGTCCAAGTTCCTCGCTGAGCACATCTACGTCTTCAGCGACAAGGTCGTGGATGCCACCTTCACCTTCTCCGAGCCCCGCGTCTTCCGCTACGTCTACGAGTGGTTCGGCCGCGAGGCTAGGGTCACCAAGGTGGAGGGCGGCTATCGCTGCGATATCCGCTGCGACCGCAAGGCCCTGATCTACTGGGCGATGCAGTACTACGACTGCATCAGCATCACCTCGCCCCAGGAGGTGCGCGACCAGATCCTGGCTGGCGCCAAGGACCTGGTGGCCCGCTACTCCCTGCCTCTAGCCAGCACCAGCGAGGTGCAGCCCATCGGTCTCGATGGCGGAGCATCCTCGGCTCCGGTGCCGCCCACAGCGGCCTGAGCTAGAGGGTAGAACACCCAGTCTCTTATCTTGAAACGGAGGTCTCTCGATGTCTGATGTGCTTTCCCGGGTTCCCTTCCACGAGAGAGGAATCCCCTATGAGGTCGCCAAGCCCTGGCTCAAGATCAGCTCTGACTTTCTCCAGCTGGAGGGTCTTTGCTTCGATCCCCAGGGCGACCTCTACTTCTGCGACGTCTTCAAGGGCGGTATCCACCGTGTGCGAAAGGGCTCGACTCAGGTCGAGACCCTCCTCACGCTGAAGGATGCCTATCCGGCGGCGGTCAAGCTGGGTCCTGACGGTCGGCTCTATATCGGCTGCCTTGGCGACTTCGAGCGCACCGGCTCCCTGGTGGCCTTCGATGTGGCTTCAGGAAAGGTGGAGACCATCATCGGACCGGAGAGGGGCTATGTTATCGACGACCTGTGCTTCAGGAAGGATGGGTCCTTCTACTTCTCCAACTTCATCGGTGGCGCAACTGAGCGGACGGGTGGAATCTTCCTCTCTAGCCCCGATGGGAAATCCATCGTGCCGGTCTGTCAGAACATGGGTATCCCCAATGGTCTGGCCCTGACCCCCGACCAGCGGGGACTCTGGGTCACGGAGATGGGCGCAGGTACCCTCCACTTTCTCGAGCTGGAGCCCGACGGGGTGATCATCAGCCACTACGGGGATCTGACACCCTATCACTTCACCGGGCTCAACGGCCCTGATTCCTGCTGTGTGGATAGAGATGGCAACCTGTATGTTGCTATGTACATGCAAGGTCGAGTCCTTGTGTTCTCTCCGGCCGGCTTTCCCGTGAAGCAGATCATCATCCCCGAGGCGGCCCAGGGTCACATGCTCCGCTCGACCCATCCCCGCATCGCTCCTGGAACCCGGGACCTCTACATCTGCACCAATGATGGACCTGAGGGCGAAGGCGCGGCGATCTATCGCGCCGAAGCGCTCGCGGAGGCGCTGTAGAAACTACAATATTCGACGTTGGTATCGGAGGTAAAACATGGTCAAAGATAGTCAGCAATACGATGCTTGGGCTGCGGGATACGACGATTATGTCAAAGCGGCCGATCGCGAGGGTCGCTTCCCCTTCGTCGGCCACGATCTCGCCATCGAGAGCCTCGCCAAGACGATCCACGGCTTCGATCCTGAGGCGGAGATCCTCGATCTGGGCTGTGGCACCGGCGATTTGGAGAGGACCCTCACCAAGCTGGGACACCACGTGGTCGGCGTGGACTTCTCCCCTGAGATGTTGAAGGTGGCTAGGGAGAAGTGCCCCGAGGCGGAGTATGTGTGCGGCGATCTGGCGACCGGCTATCTGCCGGACGAGCTGAAGGGGCGCAAGTTCAAGATCATCACCTCGGCCTACTTCTTCCATCGGCTCCCGGCAGAGATCAGGATCGCCTTCCTCGACTATCTCAACTATGAGGTGCTCCAGGATGGCGGTCTGGTCCTCTTAGCGGACAACATCTTCAAGGATGCGGACCAGCTGGCTCGCGTCAAGGCCGAGGCGGGACAGGCTTGGTCCGACGAGGATAACTATCCCCTCTTCACCGATCTGAAGGACGAGATCAAGGGTCTCATCTATCAGCCGGTCTCCGAGATGTGCAGCATCGTGGGCTTTAAGAAATTCCAGCCCGAGGTGGAGGAGAAGACTTCCGCTCAACCTATCAAGCAGATGCTGGATTCCGCTGAGGCGCCCAACGAGGCTGTGGCTGAAGCTGGATCTCCCGCTTTTAAAGAGGAGGCTCCGGCAGCTGAGACGAAGGAGGGGACTGAGGATGAGTCCGCTTCCCTGGTGACTAAACATACCGCGGAGGAGGCGGCCAAGTGGCGCCGCCTGCGCGATATCCCCGATGAGGACAACCTCAATCTCTTCGCCCAGAACCTAGCTCTGGCGCTCCAGCCTTTGACCGACCAGATGGCCCACAATTTTGAGGATAACGCCCACCGGGCGATGAACCTCTTCAAGGGCTACTTCACCCGGAGCGATATCCTCAAGTTCCGAGCCGCGATGATCACCACCTCCCTGAATAACACCGTCACTAAGAAGCTCGATGCGAAGACGATTACCGACATCGCCTTCGCCGCGTCCTCCTACTACCTATACAAGTTCTTCCCCTCGGAGAAGATCGGCATCAATCTGCTGGGTCTCATCATGACTCTGGTCTGTGACTACTTAAGGGTCAACAAGAAGCTCAGGAGAGCCTACATCGAGGAGGGGCAGAAGTTTTTGGACGACTTTGCCAATCACACCGGTACCGCCTTCTACATCATCAGGAGCGAGCCGGTCCAGCATGCGGTCAGCAGCCCCATGTCGATTTTGACTGAGGACTAGAATTACTCTCTCAGATCAGCGAAGAGCCGCTTGGCCTGCTCGGGGGCCACGGCTCTTTTTTCTGTCGCCTCGCGGAAGGCCCTGAGGAGGTTCATCCGCTTGGCGCGGCCCTCGCTGACAAAGCGAGCGTTGGTCAGAAAGCCGTCGATCGTGCCCCGCTCCACCAGCTTGTTATCTTCAAAGAGGTAGGCGGCTCTGTCGTCTGTGGGATAGTAGGCAAAATAGTGCTTCCCCTGGAGGGTGAAGGCGAGGCCCAGGCCGAAGATCAGCCGAGTCGCGGTGAACTCGGGGGTGGGATACTCCGGGGTATCCTCTCGCTCTAGCTCCAGCTTGACGGGGTTGTTCTCCGCGCAGCCCTCATCGAAGACGAACCAGGAGTCGGCCAGGAGCCTGAAGGCGGCCTTGCCGATCCTTGCCAGGTGGTCCACGCTGTGCTCAGCCTGGATGAGGGCGAGGAAGCAGTCGAAATCCGAGGCGTAGTTTCCACTCTCATATCTGAAGTGATCAGAGATAGCGCTCCAGTGGATATTCTCGAGGTTGTTTATTTCCTCAGCGATGCTCTCATCGCTCTGATTCTTTAGCTGCCACTTGAGAAACCACCTAGCTTCCGCCTTGGTCTGCTCGCTTAGTAGGCGCAGGGCGCAGGAGGTGTAGTCGCTCTGGGTCATCTCGCGGGAGCGGAGCCGACAGGCCTTGGCGGGCACGTCGATGCCCCAGCTGGCGTCGCTGGCTCGGACGATCTCATCGTCGTACAGCCCAGAGGGAACCTGACCCGAGAGCCTCCCCAGGGTATCGAGAAAGCTCTCGGAGAAGTAGTAGCCAAAACCCCGGGGCGAGAAGCCGCGGGCGGAGACGGCCCGCTTCCAGGCGAGGGTGACGATGGGATCCTCGCTCTCGAAGATGCCGTAGCTGCGCCCGTTGGCGAAGGCGTCCATGCGGGTGAGAAAGGTGGAGTAGAACCCCTCCGGGTCCTCCTCCTGGGCGGGCGTGATCCTCAATAGGGCGCTCTCGAGCGCCAGGTAGGTCTGAATCTCTGTCACTGTTACCTCTCCTAGGCCAGGGGCATGACGACCTTGAAGGTGGTGTGGTCCCCCATGACCGGTTCGCAGGTGATCTTAAACTTGTTCTTCTCGCAGATGGAGCGGCAGATGGACAGCCCCAAGCCGGATCCGGCCTTGCCCTGGGCCCGCATGCTGGCGGTGCGGTAGAAGCGGTCGAAGACCCGCTCCTTCTCCTCCGGGGCGATGGTGCAGCCGGTGTTGGTGATGGAGAGGACGGCGCAGGTCTTGCGCAGCTCAAAGCTCACCTCGATTCGGGGCGGATTGCCCTCGGCGTACTTCACGGCGTTGCCAAAGAGCTCCTCTAGGAGCTTTCTGGTGTCCTCGGCTGAGCACTCGACCCTGACGCCGGGATCGAGGCGGACCACGCTGTAGTAGACGCCCTTCTCGAAGCAGACCGCATCGAAGGAGAGGGAGACGTCGTCGATCAGCTGGGACATGTTCTCCACCTTGTGCAGGTGGAAGGAGGACTCCAGGCTCGAGATGGTGACCAGATCCTTGATGGTGGTGGACATGCGGTCGGCCTGGGCCTGGATTGACTCGATCCACTTGGCCTCGGGGTCGGTGTGGTCCTTGCCCGACATCAGGATATCCGCGTCGGCGCGGATGACCGCCAGCGGGGTCTTCAGCTCGTGGGAGGCATCGCCGACGAACTTGCGCTGGGCGATCATCGACTCGACCACCGGCTCGAAGATCTTCCTTGCGAGCCAGCCGGTCAGGAGGGCGAAGATGCAGATGGCGGCCAAGAGGAGGACCTCCAGGGCGATGGTGGAGGAGATGAAGTAGCTGTTGAATTCGCTGTTGTCGATGCCGGCGATCAGGATGTCTCCCTCCTTGGAGATCTTGCCCTTCAGGCCGTAGCTGTCGCTGGAGGCCCAGCCGGTCTCCACGGCGGTGGCGACCTTGGCCGGGCTGGCGTGGACGAACTCCATCAGCTTCTCGTTGCCCACCTCCCAGAGGAAGGCGTCGTCGCTGATGGAATCCGCCTCGCCATCGAGGCTCTCGGAGTCGATGCAGGCGATGTAGAAGGTGTTGAAGTTCTCGATGTTACCCGGCTCGGGGTACTCGTTCGGCTCATCGATGGTGTCGGCCAAACGAAGGGCCTCATCCATCGTGCGGCTGACAAAGGTGTTGTGGGAGGCCGACTGGACGATGGGGATGGCGATGCCGATGGCCAGGGCGATGCAGATGATGCCGATCATGATGATGAGGAAGAAGGTGTGCTTGGAGTGGTTCAGGGCGCTGCGGTCAGCGGCTGAGAGCTGCTGGTCGCGCGGCTCCTTGCGGAAGCGTCTAATCCTTCTTCTCTGCATCGGCATCGCTGGCTCCATCATCGATGGCGTTCAGGCGATAGCCTGCGCCCCTGAGAACCTTGATCTCGGTGTGGACGCCCATGGCGCGCAGCTTCTTGCGCAGGAAGGAGACGTAGACCTCCACGCCGTTGTACATGTTGGGACCGGAGTAGCCCCAGACCCGCTCATCCAGAAGCTCCTTGCCGACCAGGCCGCCCTTCTTCTCGATCAGGTTGCGCATGATCTCGTACTCCCTGGGGCTCAGGGTGATGCGCTGGCTGCCCGAGACCAGCTCGTGGGTGGACTTGTCCAGGGAGATGTCGTTGAACTGCAGGATGTCCTTCTCGACCCCATTCTGGCGCCTGGCAATCGCATTGACGCGAGCCAGCAGCTCCTTCATGTCGAAGGGCTTGCCCAGGTAGTCGTCGGCTCCGGTGTTGAAGCCGCGGAGCTTGTCGTCCATCTGGGTCTTGGCCGAGAGGATGATGGTCGGGGTATCCACGCCCGCCTCCCTGAGCTTGGCGAGGATGTCGAAGCCGCTCATCGAGGGGAGCATCAGGTCCAAAATCATGGCGTCGTAGCGCTCCCGCTGCGCCTGCTCGTAGCCCTGCTTGCCGTCCCCGCAGATGTCGACCTGAATGCCGTTGAGGCGGAAGAACTCCCGGATAGCCTCCGCCAGCTGCAGCGAATCCTCAATCAGAAGAATCCTCATATCGCACCTCCAAAAAATCTCTTATCTATGTCAAAAAATGATTTTATAACCAGGCGCCTGACTTAAATATTTATATAGTTTTGAAACGGCTGCCCCCAGATTAGAAATATCCTGGGATATTCTTCTTGAGGACTCCTCTTTAATTAGTTAGATGTCGGTTTGAAATACGGCGGATTGCTCATTTAGGCAGTGAAAGAGAGGAGGATTTCTCCTCCTCTCAGGATGTATTTGGATGTGATGAATTACTGCCTGTTCGCTAGCTTGGCGTAGGCGGCAGCGATCCTGGCGCCATCGGCGGCGTTGTTCTCGATCAGGGCGATGTTGGCCTTCAGAGACTCGCCGCCGGTCAGCTCCACGATCCGTTTGAGCAGGAACGGAGTCTCATCCTTGCCGCGAATGCCTTCCTCCTCCATCTCCTTGAGAGCAGTAGCAATCGCTTTATCAGCAATCTTGCGGTCAAGAGCGTGTTCAGCGGGAACGGGGTCGACAGCGAGTATGCCGCCATCCAGGCCGTTCTGCCACTTGGTGTAGACGATCTGGGCCAGCTCTTCGGGGGTGTCGCAGCGAGCATCGACCTTCGAGCCGGTGGTCTGGACGAAGAAGCCGGGCATCTCGTCGGTGCCGATGCCGAGGACGGGCACGCCCTTGGTCTCGAGCACCTCCATGGTGGCGGGGATGTCGAGGATGTACTTGGCGCCGGCGCAGATGACGCAGACGCTGGTCCTGGCCAGCTCCTCCAGGTCGGCCGAGATATCCAGGGTGGATTCCCAGCCGCGCTGGACCCCGCCGATGCCGCCGGTAACGAAGAAGCGAATTCCGGCCTGGGCGGCCAGGATCATCGTGGCCGCCACCGTGGTGGCGCCCCACTCCCTCTTGGCCATGACGATGGGCAGGTCGCGGCGGGAGACCTTCCAGATGCCCCTGCGGGTGCCAAAGGCATCCAGCTGGGCGGGGGTCAGTCCGATGATGGGCTCGCCATCGATGATGCCGATGGTCGCGGGGACAGCCCCGTTCTCCCGGATGATCCTCTCCACCTCTAGGGCGGTCTGAACACTCTCGGGATAGGGCATGCCGTGGCTGATGATGGTGGTCTCCAGAGCGACCACTGGACGGTTCTCTAAAAGGGCTTGGCGCACCTCAGGGGCGATGTACATCTTCCTCTCTCCTTCTCTCTCGCGCTAAAGGATAGCAGGCTACCTGCCCGCGTAGGTGGAGTCGGTCTGCTCGCCGGCCTTCATCTGCTCGATCTCCTTGATGAAGTCGGGGAGCGCCCGCTCGAAGTGGAGGCCGAAGCGGACATCGGGCTCTTCGTCTTCCAGGGTCTTGAGGATCGAGGTGTGCACCAGGTCGTGGGCCAGCCTGGCGGACAGGCCCAGGCTCAGGCCCGACTCGATGCCCGAGAGCAGGCCGGCGGCGAAGATGTCGCCCGAGCCATGGAAGTAGCCCTGGATGTCCTCGGTGGCGAACCAGTCGAAGGTGTCGGTCTCGCGGTCGTAGGAGAGGACTCCGACCTGGCCGGGCACGAAGTGCAGGCCCGAGATCAGGGCGTGGCGGGGTCCTAGGGCGGCCAGCTTCCTCAGAAGGTCCTCGACCCGGGTCCTACCGGGGTTGGGCACATACTCCTCACCCAGGAGGAAGCAGGCCTCGGTGTAGTTGGGCACGGTGATGTCGGCCAGCTTGACCAGGTCCGCCATCTGGCGGGCGAAGCTGGTGTCGAAGCCGGGGTACATCTTCCCCCCGTCAGCCATGGCGGGGTCGACCAGGACGATGGTGTTCGCGCCCTTGAAGCGCTGGATGATCCCAGCAGTCAGGGGCACCTGGTCCTTGGCCAGGTAGCCGGTCTGGATCGCATCGAAGGGGCGTCCCAGCTGGGCCCAGTGGTCGCTGATGGGGGCCATATCCGCGGTCAGGTCGCGGAAGGTGTAGCCCTTGAAGCCACCCGTGTGGGTGGATAGCACCGCGGTGGGCATGATGGCGCACTCGTGGCCCGCGGCGCTGATGATGGGCAGAGCCACCGTCAGCGAGCACCGTCCGGTGCACGAAATATCCTGGATCGAGAGAACTCTCTTCTGTCTCATGGCATAGCCTCCTTGTGAGCGCGGGTATTTTAGACTCATAGCCAGAATTGTGGACGGTCGATATGCCATTATCGCGAAGAGAGAGGTAAAACAGCAATGAGAACAGAAGCATTGAAAAGGGCGCAGAGAAAATACAGGCAGAAAATGCGTGCCCAAAAGAGGTATTCTGATGTGCGAGTCTCTTTCACCTTCCAGCGCAAGAAGGACGCGGACCTACTGGACATCCTGAGCCGGGCGGAATCTAAGAGAGGGGCGGTCACGAGCGCCTTGCGCGAGCATTGGATCGTAGAGGGCCATCTCCCCAAGATGAAGGATGAGCCTAAGATCGAGGAAGAGAAGGAAGAGAAAGACGCCTGAATATCAACTTAGGTAATTAGATAGGAGCATGGTGGTCTGAAGGGTCAGACACACGTAGAAGGAGGGGGCTTTATCCCCCCTCATTTTTACGTTAACTGAGGAAAACCCTTGGAATTTTCACTTTTAATTGACAAATGATTACAAAAGAGGTGAAAGATAGCAACCCTTAAAGAAAATCTAAGTTGGCTATTAGTATACGGAGAATCATGGATAACGCTTTCATATATATATGGTCGTTGAATTAAAAAAACTTCCTCATAAAATCAACTCCGATTCACTCTGTGAACCTGCTATTTGAGGAGTTTTGAAACATGTCAACAGAACCCGAAAAGCTCTCGGAGACCCCGAAAGCCAAGCGCGGTGCCATGAAGACCGTGCGCCATCTGGGTCACATGTTCAGAGTCATCGCTCGCAGCCTCAGACAGTACAAGAAGGACGCCATCTGGGCGCTCGTGCTGTCGGGACTGCAGGCGGCGGCTGAGTGCTGCCTGCCTCTGGTCATGTCGATCCTGATCGCCAAGCTCCAGAACCTCCAGGCGGCTGGAACCACCACCGCGGCCGACATCATGCCCATCGTGGGCATCTATGCGGCCATCCTGGTCGCGCTGGCGGTCGTCTCCTTCGTGACCTCCTTCTTCGGCGCCAAGGCCTCCGCCCGCGCGGCGGTCGGCCTGGCGGCCAACCTGAAGCAGGACCTCTTCTACCAGACGACCCGCTTCAGCTTCGAGAATATCGACCGCTTCTCCAAGGCCTCGCTGGTCACCCGTCAGACGACGGATGTCTTCAACATCCAGAACGCCTTCATGATGATGGTCCGCTTCTGCGTCCTCGCCCCCTTCAACATGATCTTCTCGATCGCCCTGACCTTCGTGGTCGGCTGGCAGCTGGCCTGGGTCTATGCCATCAGCGTGCCCATCATCATCATCGCCCTGGTCATCCTGATGACCATCGCCACCCGCACCTACGCCAAGGCCTTCCCCAAGTTCGACGACATCAACAAGGTCGTCGAGGAGAACGTCCGCGGCATCCGCACCGTCAAGTCCTACACCCGCGAGCCCCACGAGAAGTCCAAGTTCCGCAACCGGGCCGAGGAGATTCGCCACCTGATGACCAAGGGCGAGATCGCCGCTGGTCTGACCAACCCCGTCCTCTCCTGCACCATCAACATCACCGTCGCCATGTTCGTCGGCTTCGGCGCGACCGCCATGGCGGACCGCGTCATCAACGCCGGCCAGTTCAACGCCCTCATCAACTACGGCGTCAACGTCCTGATGTCCCTGATGATGCTGTCGATGATCTTCGTCATGATCGCCATGTCCTTCGTCTCCTGCCAGCGCGTCTGCGCGGTCTTGGAGGAGCAGCCCGCCATCACCAGCGCCCCCGACGGGGTCAAGGAGGTGGCTGACGGCTCCATCGTCTACGAGGGCGTCCACTTCGCCTTCACCGACGAGAAGGCCCAGGTCGCCAACGCTGAGGAGTGCCTCAAGGGCATCGACCTGAGCATCGCCTCGGGCGAGGTGGTCGGCGTCATCGGCGGCACCGGCTCGTCCAAGTCGACCCTGGTCAACATGCTCCCTCGCTTCTACGACCCGCAGCAGGGCAGCGTGCGCGTGGGTGGCGTCGACGTCCGCAACTACGATCTGACCGCCCTGCGCGATGGCGTCTCCATGGTCCTGCAGAAGAACGTCCTCTTCGCGGGCACCCTGAGGGAGAACATGCAGTGGGGCAAGGAGGATGCCACCGACGAGGAGATCTTCCGCGCCCTCGACATCGCCTCCGCCACCGAGTTTGTCGACCAGCTGCCCGGCAAGCTGGACTACATGGTCGACCAGGGCGGCGCGAACTTCTCCGGCGGTCAGAAGCAGCGCCTCTGCATCGCCCGCGCCATCCTCAAGTCCCCCAAGGTCCTGATCTTCGACGACTCGACCTCGGCCGTGGACACCAAGACCGACGCCAGGATCAGGGAGGCGCTCCGCAACCTCCTGCCCGGTGTCACCAAGATCATCGTCGCCCAGAGGATCTCCTCCGTGGCCGACGCCGATCGGGTCATCGTCATGGACGATGGCCGCGTCGAGAGCTTCGATGAGCCCAGGAAGCTCTATCACACCTCCAAGATCTTCCGCGAGGTGTGCGACCTGCAGGGCGTCAAGGAGGATCAGCTGAGATGAGCACCACCGACCAGCAGAAACTCGCTGAGCTCAGAGCTCAGAGCCAGATCACGCCCACCAAGGGCGCGCTGATGCGCCTGATCAAGGAGTACCTCTCCTACCGTCCCTGGCTGACCGTCCTGATCATCGTCGGCATCATCCTCTCCTGCTTCTCCTCCATCGGCTCGTCCATCGTCATCCTCCCCATTGTCAACAAGGTCAACGACGTCTACAGCGGCCTCATCACCGTCGAGGAGTACCTCTCTGAGACGGTCCAGCCCTGCGTCATCTTCCTCGTGGTGGTCTACGCCGTCGGCCTGATCGCCATGACCACCTACACCGTGGGCATGGCCTGGCTGGGTCAGAGCTTCATGACCGAGCTGCGCAACCGCCTGTTCGACCACATGGAGAGCCTGCCCATCTCCTTCTTCGATCGCAACCAGAAGGGCGACATCATGTCGGTCTACACCAACGATATCGAGGGCACCCGCCAGTTCATCATCCAGTCGCTCCAGTCCTTCCTCACCTGCTCTCTGAACCTCCTCTTCCTCGTGGCTATGATGCTCACCTACTCCATCTTCCTGATGCTGATCTCCGCCGCGGCCATCGCGGCGATGCTGGTCACCTCCAAGCTGATGGGCAAGCGCTCCTCGCGCCACTACGACGACGTCCAGCACTGGGTCGGTGTCCAGGAGGGTCTGATCGAGGAGATGATGGGCGGCATGAAGGTCGTCAAGTCCTTCAACCACGAGCGCAAGGCGCGCGAGGCCTTCGATAGAGTTAACAACGCCCTGTGCGACTCCGCCATCCGTGCCAACGTCCTCTCCTTCACCCTCGGCCCCATCCTCAACCACATCGGCGTCATCGCCTACGTCCTCATCGCGGTCGTCGGCTGCGCCGTCGCCTCCGCCGGCGGCATGAACTTCGGCTTCATGGAGATGTGGGCCCCCATGAACCTCGGCGTCGTCCTGGCCTTCATCCCCCTGGCCCAGCAGACCACCGGCAACGTCAATCAGCTCGGTCAGCAGTTCCCCTACTTCGCCATGTCCGCCGCCGGCGCCGGCCGCATCTACTCGGTCATGGACAAGAAGCCCGAGGCCGACGAGGGCTATGTCACCCTGGTCCGCGGCGTCTTCGCCGAGGACGGCTCCTTCCAGCTCCACGAGACCGCCCAGCCCGGCGACACCTGGGCCTGGCGGCACGAGCACCAGGCGGACCACACCGTTACCTACGTTCCTCTGAAGGGCGACATCGTCCTCCAGGGTGTGGACTTCTCCTACGAGCCCGGTAAGCAGGTCCTGCGCGACGTCTCCGTCTACGCTAAGCCCGGCCAGAAGGTCGCTCTGGTCGGCGCCACCGGCGCAGGCAAGACGACCATCACCAACCTGCTCAACCGCTTCTACGACATCGAGGACGGCAAGATCCGCTACGACGGCATCAACATCAACAAGATCAAGAAGCGCGACCTGCGCCTCTCCCTGGGCATGGTCATCCAGGACACCTCGCTGTTCACCGGCACCGTCATGGACAACATCCGCTACGGCCGTCTGGACGCCACCGACGAGGAGTGCATCGCCGCGGCCAAGCTGGCCAACGCCGACGGCTTCATCCGCATGCTCCCCGAGGGCTACAACACCGTGATCGAGGGCGACGGCTCCTCCCTGTCCCAGGGCCAGTGCCAGCTGCTCTCCATCGCCCGTGTGGCCGTGGCCAACCCGCCTGTTCTGATCCTCGACGAGGCGACCTCTTCCATCGACACCCGCACCGAGGCCATCGTCACCGACGGCATGGACAAGCTGATGGATGGCCGCACCACCTTCGCCATCGCCCACCGCCTCTCCACCATCCGCAACTCCAACGTCATCATCGTCATGGACCACGGCCGCATCATCGAGCGCGGCACCCACGAGCAGCTATTGGCCCAGAAGGGCGTCTACTTCCAGCTCTACTCCGGCACGACCGAGCTGGAGTGAGGCCTGGATTCCCACCCTCTCCCCTTTTTCTTCCGGTGTGAGATTTGGTATATTGCACGGAGAAAGGAGAACCTTTGAATGTATAACTGGTTCAACAAGCAGGGCCGCCTCGTTCAGTGCATCCTGCTGCTCATCCCCTTCGTCAACTGGCTCATCGAGATTCTGGTCCGCGGCGATAAGTTCATCAAGAAGGGCGGCGTCATCAACCTTCTGATGCTGATCCTGGCTGTCGTCAGCTTCGGTATCCTCGGCTGGGTCGACCTGGTCTGGTGCCTGCTGTTCAACAACCTCCTCTTCGCGGCCTAATCTCCAATCCGTATCGAGACCCCGGGCAACCGGGGTTTTTGCATGCTTGAAAAAGGTGAGATGGAGAGTAAGAAGCTCTGTTTCTCTCGTGTGGGTTATTGGATTTCAAAGAGATAGAAATATTAAAAACCTCTCCTTTAACGGAGAGGTTGCCTATGTTTCTAATCTTTCTTGGAGAGCTTGGCCTTGATGACTTCCAGACAGTGGGGCGGCACCATCTGATCGATGTTGCCACCTGAGATCAGCAGGCTCTTGACCATGGCGGAGGAGATGTAGCAGTTGACCGGGTCGGTCAGGAGGAAGACGGTCTCCAGACCCGGGACGATGTTCTCGTTGACCAGGGCCATGCGGTACTCGTCGTTGAAGTCGGCGGCGGTCCTAAGGCCGCGGATCAGGGCGCAGGCACCCAGCTCTCTGGCCATCTGGGCCGTCAGGCCGTGCCCGCGCATGACGTTGACGTCTCCCAGGTCTGCTAGGTCGGCCCGGCAGATGGCCAGACGGTCCTCGCCCGTGAGGGTGTAGCGCTTGAAGGGGTCGTCGGCCACCAGGACGATGACCCGATCGAAGATGGTCAGAGCCTTGCGGACGATGTCGACGTGGCCGAGGGTCAGAGGGTCGAAGCTGCCGGCGAACAGACCGATGCGCTCGGACATCTAGCGGGCCTCCAGGGTGTAGAAACCCACGTGCTTCTTGCCGTACTTCTTCGCCTTGAGGGTGAAGCCCTCGATCTCCTCCGGCTCTGTGGTCTGCTCGGCGATGACGGTGGCCCCGGGGTTTAGGAGACCATCGCTTCTCAGCCGCTGGATGATCTGGGTGTTGACCTGGAGGGCGTAGGGGGGATCGAGGTAGACCAGATCGAAGGTCAGACCCCGGTTCGCCAGCTGGGTCAGGCAGTCGGAGTAGTCCTTCTTGATGGTGGTGCAGACCGCTCTCTCGGGGTCGAAGGTGTCGATGTTGCGGGTCAGGGTGCGCATGATCTGGGTGTTCTTTTCGTTGAAGACGACGCGCTTGGCTCCGCGGGAGTAGGCCTCGAGGCCGACGGCGCCGCTCCCGGCGAACAGGTCGAGGAAGGTGCTGCGCTCCACCTGGTCGGCGATGGAGGAGAAGACGGCTTCCCTAATCTTGTCCATCGTGGGTCGGCACTCCTCGCTCTCGGGGATCTCCAGGTGTCGGTGGCGGAACTGGCCGCTGATGATACGGATCATCTCTCTCCTCCTTTCAGCTGGCCGAAGAGCGCGAACAGGCGCTTGCCCGGCAGGTCGTCCAAGGCCTGGGCCAGGGGCTTAAGCTGATTCTCCAGGCTGCGCTCCAGCTCCCGGACTCTGACCTTTAGAGGGTGGGTGGCGAGCGCCTCGCGCGCCCGGGCTAGGCGGACCAGGGCCGCCCGCTCGTCTGGGGTGTTCACATCCTCGGCCAGCTGCTCTTGGGCCTGGCGCTCCTCGTCCTCTAGGGCTCTGAAGTCGGCATCTTCAGCCATCCGGGCCTCAAGCTTCTTCAGCTCGAGATACTCCGGGGAGCGCTCCAGGGCGCTGATCAGGTCTTCGAGGGCCTGCTCGACTGTCTTTTCGGTATCGCTCATAGCGGGGTAATTTTAGATTATCCCCGGGCCTTGTGGGAGATATCCTGCGCGCAGAGAGGGGATTGTCCACTCCTTTAAACATGGCATTTCAAGGTTTATGCCCCGATAGAAAAAGCGTTTGAGATGCTTAAAATATTCTGTCGATAGAAGATTCTTTTAGCGAGAAGTTTAAAGAGATAAGCGAGGTGTGCTATGGCCGATAAAGTTTTCCAGCTGCACTACGATGGCGAGAAGGTGATCCGCACCGTCTGCGCCCCGGTGGCCGACCCCAAGGATCCCCAGCTGATCCAGCTGCTCAAGGATATGGTCCAGTACCTGAAGGACTCCCAGGATGACCGCTGGGCGCGCCGCCATCACGTCAGGGCCGGCGTCGGTCTGGCTGCGCCCCAGATCGGTTACGCCCAGCGTTTCTTTGCCGTCTATGTCGAGGTCGACGGCAAGGTCATCCAGTATGGCCTGATCAATCCCGTCGTCGTGCGCCAGTCGGCCAAGATGGCCGCCCTGCGCATGGGCGAGGGCTGCCTCTCCGTCCCCGAGGACCGCGACGGCTACGTGCCCCGCAGCTACCGCATCACCGTGCGGGGCTACGACGCTTTGACCGGCCAGGACGTCGAGGTGACCCAGAAGGGCTACCCCGCCATCATCTTCCAGCACGAGCTGGACCATCTGGATGGCCACCTCTACTACGATCGGATCGACGCGGCGAACCCCTGGCGCGACGACCCCGCCGTGGTCAAGCTGATGTAGTCCCCTTCAAAAATTATTGTTGTCTTGTTGTTTTGCACTCGCTGGCAAACTATATATAATGTTGATGAATTTGGCTCCGCACATTTTTTGTGCATGCTTTCAAGGAGAAAATAATCATGAATGACTCCATCGAGAGGGAGGCTGAGCCTTCCCCTATCGGGAATATGGATGATTCCCCTGTCAAGATCTATGCCCTGGGCGGCCTGGGCGAGATCGGCAAGAACTGCTACTGCGTCGAGAACGACTCCGATCTGATCATCCTCGACAGCGGCGTCAT
>CALVYN010000020.1 GCA_944372245.1 uncultured Bacilli bacterium | reverse complement strand
GGATGACCCTGGCGCCGGCCAGGCTGTCGTCGGTCTTGCGCGAGAGGGTGTCGATCTTGGACTGCACGCGCGCATAGCCCTTGGAGGTCTGGGGCATGATGGTGAAGAGGAAGGCGAACAGGAGGATGGCGATGCCGAGGAAGATCAGGCCCGATTTCCAGTCGAGGATGATCGAGGCGATGATGGCGCCGATGACCAAAAACGGGGCTCTAAAGGCGAGGCGGATGAGGTTTGCCGCACCCGTCTGCACCTGGTTAGAGTCGTTTGTGATTAGGTTAGTGACATCTCCCAACCCGTATTTTTCAATATCGGATGGCGCGAGCTTCATCGCGTGCTTAAAGAGCCGGTTCCTCAGGTCGGTGCCCGTGCCCTGCGAGGCAATCGAGGACATGTACTGGCAGACGATGGTCGAGGATAAGCCCAGGATCGCCAGGGCCAGCATGCCGCCGGCGAAGGCGGCCACGATGCCCCAGCGGGCCCCGATGACCGCGCCGTGGACGTCGTAGATGAGACCCTGGGAGATGATGTTGGACATCAGGATGGGGGTGATGAGCTCGAAGACGGCCTCCCACATCTTGAAGAAGGGGCCGAGGATGTAGAGCTTGAGGTACTTGCGGGCGGAATCGCCGACGGTCCCGTCGCTGGGCTTAGCTCTACTCCTGGCCCTCATCTTCGTCTTCCCCAGCGCGGGTCAGGGTGTTCTCGTTGTAGGCCTTGAGGTACTCCTCGACGGCGGACAGGTAGGGGGAGTTCTCATCCACCATCTCCAGCTCGTCCTGGAGCGGTTTGCCGTTCTCGTCGAGCTTGGTCGCGAGGGCCAACACCTCATCCGGGCCCTGCTCGACGAAGATGTATCCAGCGGAGTTCTTCTTGTCGATCACGGAGAAGATGACGCGGAGCTGCCTCCTGTTGCCCTGCTCGTCGTAGACGTTCAGATAGGTGTCCTCGGGCTTTTCCGTCTCGAGCTCGCCCTCGGGCATGTCCAGCTCCAGACTGTTGCGGTTCGAGTTGGTGTCTCTCTCGATCTCAGCCATGTGAATGTTCCTCCTTCGTTCTATCTTTCCGGCTGTCGTCTCTCGACCGGGCTAGCGCCAGACCTCGTAGCCCTGGGCGCTCAGCCAGCGCAGGAGGATGACCTCCGCGGCCGCCTGGTCGATGATCGGTTTCTGCTTTTTGGCGTTCATCCCCAGCTCGTGGAGATTGCCCGCCGCCTCCAGGGTCGTGCCCTGCTCGTCCTGAAGGACGATGCTCACGTCCTTTAGGCCCTTGCTGTCCAGGCGCTGCCTGAGGGTCTTGGCGAACTCCTCGACCACGCCCGTCATCTCGGTCGGGTCGCCCGAGGGGTAGCAGGGGCGGCCCAGGACGATGGTCTGAACCATCTCTTTCTGGCAGATCTTCACCGTCTCCACCAGGGCGCTCTCGAACCGGCCCCGGGGGAACTTGAGGTTCTTTAGGCCGGTGGCCAGGTGGCCCGAGCGGGAGACGGCGATGCCCAGGGTGGTCAGGCCCAGGTCCAGGCCCAGCACGGGTCTGAACACTAGGCCAGCATCCCCTCGAGCAGCTGGCGAGCCCTGTTTAGATCCTCCAGCTGCTTGCCGGCGCCGAAGGCGATGTTGGGCCGGCCGCCGCCGTTGCCGCCGAACAGGGGCGCCAGGGTCTTGACGATGTTGCCCGCCTTCAGGCCGCGGGCGATGGCCTCCTTGCCGCAGGCCACGCCGATGTTGACTCGGTTCTCACCCTCGCGGGAGATGAGGACGCAGACGGAGGCGGGCAGGCGGTTGGCGATGTTGGTCAGGGCGGTGCTCATCTGGTCGTGATCCAGGCCCGACTTCATCGTCAGCAGGTAGGAGATGCCGTTCTTCTGGGCGAAGCTGCCGAGCAGCTCCCGCTCCATCGCCTCACCGACGCGGGTCTTGAGCTCCTTGATGGTGCGCTGGAGCTGCGCGATGCGGTCGGTGTTGGAGCGGATCTTGGCCTCCAGGTCCACCGGTCCGACACCGAGGCTATCGGCGACGCGGTTGACCTGCTTGCGGTAGGACTTGAGATACTCGTAGGCGTCGTTGCCGGTCACCGCCACGATGCGGCGCACGCCGGCGGAGACGGCCGACTCGGAGACGATGGCGAAGACGTTGATATCCTGGGTGTTGGAGACGTGGGTGCCGCCGCAGAACTCCTCGGCGTCCCCCATCTTCACGACGCGGACGGTCGCGCCGTACTTGGAGGCGAACTGGTGGTAGGCGGGCAGCTTCATCGCCTCCTCCTTGTCCATGTAGATGACCTCGGCGGGGGTGTGGGCCTGGATGCGGGCGTTGACGTTCTCCTCGATCAGGTCGAGCTCATCGGGGGTCAGCTTGCGGTCCCAGGCGAAATCCAGACGGCAGATGTGGGGACCGACGACCGAACCCTCCTGGGGCACCTGGGCGGTGTTGCCGTTGAGCACGTCGGCCAGGGCCTGGTGGAGCAGGTGGCAGGCCGAGTGGTTCTTGCGGGTCAGGCTGCGGGTGGCGAAGTCGGGCTTGAGGGTGAAGAC
Source organism: uncultured Bacilli bacterium (assembly GCA_944372245.1). Taxonomy (GTDB): domain Bacteria; phylum Bacillota_I; class Bacilli_A; order RFN20; family CAG-288; genus CAG-568. Next base: position 18,062 of record CALVYN010000020.1, on the reverse strand, counting down.
GTCGCCCTCTCTGATCGTGCCGTACATGACCTTGACGCGGTGGAGGTTCTGGCGGTTGGGGGCGTGCTGGCAGTCGGAGACCTCGGCCTGGGTGGTCTCGTTCTCGATGGTGCCCAGGTCGGCGATCTGGCCGCCCGACTCGGCGTAGAAGTTGGTGTGGTCGAAGGCGACCCAGCCCTCGTCGTCGATGCTGTCGACGCGCACGCCGTCCTTGAACATGCCGATGACCCTGCCCTGGATGATCTTGTCCTCGTAGGTGAAGTCAGAGGGGGTGACAAACTCCATTAGGTCCTTGTGCTGGGAGCCGTAGGCGATGATGCCCTGGGCCGCGCGGGCCTTGCGGGCCTTCTCCTTCTGCTCGGCCAGCAGGGCCTCGAAGCCCTGACGGTCGACCTTCTTGCCCGCGTCGGCGCAGATCTCCTGGGTCAGCTCGAAGGGGAAGCCATAGGTGTCGGAGAGCTTGAAGGCATCGGCCGCCGCGAGGGTGTCGCCGGGCTGGGCCAGGAGCTCGGTCAGCATCGTCTCACCCTTCTTCAGGGTGGAGGCGAAGCGCTGCTCCTCGGCCGCGATCATGCGGGTGACCTTCTCCTGCCGCTCCCTGAGGTAGGGGTAGAAGTGGTCGTTGGCCGCCACGACATAGGGGACCAGGTCGGCCAGGGTGGAGGAGGTCAGACCCAGCTTGCGGCCGAAGCGGTCCGCCCGGCGGAGGATCCTCCTCAGGACGTAGCCGCGGCCCTCGTTGGCGAAGACCGCGCCGTCAGCCAGGGCGAAGACGAGGCAGCGGGCGTGGTCGGCCACGACGCGATAGGCCATCTTGTTCTCCTGGTCGTAGGGCTTGCCCGAGAGTTCGACGAGGTGGTCGATGATGGGCTTGAAGGTGTCGATCTCGAAGTTGGATTCGGTGCCCTGCATGATGCAGGCAAAGCGCTCGAGGGAGGCGCCGGTATCGATGTTCTTGTGGGGCAGCTCGGGGTAGTCCTCGCGGGCCAGGCCGGGCTTGGAGTTGTACTGAGAGAAGACGATGTTCCACAGCTCGATGAAGCGGTCGTTCTCGATGTCGTCGGTCAGCAGCTTGACGCCCAGGCCCTGGGGGTCATAGGCCTCGCCGCGGTCGAAGTTGATCTCGGTATCGGGACCGCAGGGACCCTCGCCGATCTCCCAGAAATTGTCCTTCGAGGGGATCATGTGGTCGGGCGCGATGCCGCACTTGACCCACAGGTCGCGGGTCGCGGTGTCGTCGGGGTAGTAGGTGATGTAAAGCCGGTCCACGGGCAGGTCGAACCACTCGGGGGAGGTCAGAAGCTCGAAGGCCCAGGGGATGACCTGGTCGCGGAAGTAGTCGCCGATGGAGAAGTTGCCCAGCATCTCGAAGAAGGTGTGGTGCCGATCGGTGCGGCCCACGTTCTCGATGTCGTTGGTGCGGATGCACTTCTGCGCGTTGGTGAGGCGGCGGTGAGGCGGGGTCATCCGGCCGTCGAAGTACTTCTTCAGCGCAGCCACGCCGGCGTTGATGAAGAGCAGGGAGGGATCATTGTCGGGGATGAGGGAGGCAGAGGCCTCGATGTAGTGCCCCTTCTGGCGGAAGAACTCCAGCCACATGTCGCGAATCTGGTCAACTGTCAATCTCTTCATGGTGAGTGATGCTCCTTGGTTGGGCGCACAAAAAATAGCCGCGCTCAAAGCCCGTATATTTTAAGCACATATATATGCTTCTGTGCGCGCGCCCACACACGAAGTTGATCGAAAGCCCTCGTTCGCTCGAGGTTTGAGGCGGAGGAATCGATGAATCGATGAGGGTCACATCTTCGAATGATGCACAGAATCCATTTCTATCTTTCCTTAAACTTTTAAAGATAAATAGAGAGTGTCAAGTTAAAAATGTGTCCAGGATTCAAGAAGATTTTTAATCTCGTCATGGATTTTCAAATAACTTCTTCTCACCTTGACTATCGCAGATTACCTCTCACGGATGAAAACTTTGTTTTTCTATCCTGTAAACTACATATCACGATAGGTCGGGCCTCTTCTCTTTGGCTCGCAGGAGGGAGGCGGATATGGTCAACATGGGAATCCCATCAGCGCAGGGGTTCATCGATCGACAGATTCCACCCGATGAGAGGCGGAACTATCGCCTCGCACTCAACGAGATGATCCGTCTGGTCAGACGGCCGATGGATCTTCCGACGGAGAGGACCGTGGTCCGAATCGACTTCGATGATGACTCGGAGGCGTTTGCGGCCATGGTGCGGTTCGCCCCTAACGCCCATGAACCCGTCATTGCGGATGTGAATTTTTTCGACAGGGTACAGGAGAAGATCGAGGTGCGCAGCCGGCTGATCGTCGTCGATAGGGAGGATAAAGTGATTCACGATTTCTCCTCTCTCTCGGATGGGAAGCTGACCGGGCGCGGCTATGTCGGCGTGGTGCCTCCCGACTATCCGAGGCATCGCCCGGAGGCTAAAACACCGTTTCTCCAGCGCTTTGGCACCTCGATTCGCAATCGATATCCTCACCTCAACTTCGACAGGATCACACATGGCTTCTGGTTCCCTCTAGGCGAGGTGCTCCGGGGCGAGGGCACCGATGGGCGCACCATCCTTCTAAAGTGCGTGCGCGCTCCCCACGGTTGGGTGCAGTTCCCCGGGAAGGATCTCGAACCCTTCGGCCGTCCGGGCCAGCCCTGCCTCGCCCAGCTGATGGTCGGGACGAGATTCAACTGCGACCGCATGGTCAACTACGCCTACACGGGTGTGGAGGGACGCCGGGGTTTTGATGACCTGCCCTACGTCTGGATTCAGAGCGATGGCGAGTTCGCCTATGAGATCCTGGATGCCTCGGGAGCGAGTCTGGAGACGCAGGGGGGCTTCTCCGATCTCCGCCTGTGTCACGAGTACGCCGACTACGCCGATCGAAAGCTCGGGTGATAAAACTTCGAATCCAAAAAGCAACCCTTTTCTAAGTGATAGGGTTGCTTTTATTATCTCTTCTTCTCTATCTCCGCAAAAGCTTCTAGCTCCTCGCGGGTCCAGACGCGATCTTCTAAGAGGTCGGGGCGCTGCTTCTCGGTGATCTTGATCGCCTCTTGGATGCGGAATCGGCGAACCTTCTCGTGGTCGCCGCAGAAGAGGATCTCGGGGATCTTCTCCCCCTCATACTCCTTGGGGAAGGTGTATTGGGGATACTCCAGAAGACCGGCGCTGAAGCTCTCCTCCTGTGTCGATTCCTCGGCGATGGCTCCGGGGAGGAGGCGGGTGATCGCATCGGCGATACACTGGGCGGCCAGCTCGCCGCCGGTGAGGATGAAGTCGCCGATGGAGAGGAGTTCGTCCACCCGGCGGTCGAAGCGGGCGTCCACTCCCTCATAGTGGCCGCATATCAGGGTGATGTCCGCATCCAGGTGCGCCAGGCGCTGCGCATCCGCCTGTTTGAAGGTCTTTCCGCGGGGGGACATCAGGATCTTGTGAGTATCCATCAGACCCGATTGGCGCAGGCAGTCCATCATGGGCTCCATCCGCATAATCAGACCTGCGCCTCCGCCCGTAGGTCGGTCGTCGACCCGATGATTTCTATCGAGGGAGAAGTCGCGGATATTGATGATGTTGAAGGTCACGGCGCCCTTGGCGATGGCCCGCTTGACGATGGAGTTTCCGAGGAAACCCTCGAACTGGCCGGGAAAGAGGGTGAGGATGTTGATCCGCTTCACTTGGTGGCCTCCAGTCCCAATTCGGTCAGGGTGATCGTCCTCTTCTCCAGATCGGGCTCCTGGACGAAACGGCCGATGGTGAAGGGGATATAGCGTCCGCTATCCAGGACGAGATAGTCCGTGTCAGCCAGGCGCTGAACCTTGCTGACCGTGGCGATCTGCTGACCTTTGGGGTCGAGGACCGCCAAGCGGAGGAGGTCATCGATGAAGTAGGTGCCGGGGAGAGGCTCCACCTCGGCCGTGATGTCGCGACCAATCATCTTCTCCGCCTGGGAGATATCGTCCAGGCCTGCGAGGCGGACGCGGCCAGTCGCATAGTTCTTCATCTGCAGGGAGGCGACGGTGAAATCGCCAAAGCCATCCACGGTGACTGTGGCGCCTTGAGCGAAGCGGATCTCAGGATGGTCGGTCTCCATGTTGACCTTGATCGAGCCATCCAGCCCGAACGTGTTGGCGATGCGGCCGATGATCTTTCTTGCCATGCCAGATATACCTCCTTGCCGTGCTATAGACAAACAAAGGGGCCCGAGGCCCCTAGGAAAGAAGCTCCTATCTGCTCTCCGGATTGGCCTCGAACTTGATCGAGGCCTTCTTCCTGGCCGGGCGGAGCGCGATATTTACGATGGTTCTCAGGGCATCGGAGATCATTCCGTCTCGCCCCAGCAGTTTACCGACGTCATCCGCGTGGCAGGTTACTAGATAGGATTGGCTCTTCCGATCGTCGGACACCCGGGTGACGTGCAGGTCCTCCGGGTGTTTGACCAGCGGAGTGCAGATCGCTAGGATCCGCGGTGTGAGATCGATCGAAGATCTTTCGGCATATGCCATATTCACCTCCTCCGCCGACGCTGGTGGTCGATATGCAATTATAGAGTAAAGGGATAGTTGCCGCGGTTAAAACCACCTGAAATCTTGAGCGGTTATCTTCTCATTTATGAGCGATGTCTTGCATAGGAAATAAAGGTATTGGTTGAACTTCAATTCCGTAGGAGGAGCTTTGAGCGATACAATCGGCGGATTCATTGGGGATCTTCCTTTCGTCGACAAAACGTTCTCGTCCAACTTAACCGGAACTTATCAGTTCCTGCGAAACCTTCCTAAAGGATTCGGAAAAGATTACTTCTCCGGCCTGGCGAAAGGTATGGGGAACTTGTTCAAATGGAACTTCCTTGCCAGAACGCAAATGAGTGCTATTGTATCCACAATATCTTCGAATGTAGCAGAATGGTTCTCACTGACATTTCCTAAATGGGGCATCGCCTAATTAAGTAAACCGAGACTATTCAGTAGGCCGATCTTCTTTCATGGAGGTCGGCTTTTTCAGTGCTACCACTGAATCTTTGACAGCATCGCAGACGAAGCACGACCACAAATCTCCAACCTTCATCTTCTTGACATCCCTGTTGACAATGAACATTCCGATGACATCGTATTCCTTGCCACTCTCCTCGTCTTTCGCCTTTATGAAAACCATCCTGTTGTCGAAGCGGGCTTTGCGACCATCCTTGGCAATGGCGGCGGACATCCTTTCCATCACCTCTTTCGTTGGGGAATAGTCGATGCTGATTATCCTCAGCTTCTTTATCACCCCTTCCTGATTGATAAATGGAGAGACGGGCTTGAAAAAATAGTACATGAAGCCAAATTCGAAAAGTGCAGCAAACGAACCAACAAGGAAGAAAACCATGCACAAATAATCTGCCACTCCTAGCCCTTCGCCATCATCCGAAGGCGTAGTAGCTTCTTTTCCATAAATCGCCCAAATGATAATCGAAATCAAAATCAGAGCTAATAGAATCCACAATGAAACTGCGACAGACCTGAATCCAAGCACATCCCTGCGGCGAATTTTGCTTTTAGAATCCATTGTTTTTTCCTCCATGCAATAAGACTTATTAAAGCCATTTGAGGCATACAGTTTTAGATATGAATGATTTCTTACTCTGAACTGGGTGTTTGTCTCACATCAAGCGTAAAGAAAAAATAACACCCGTTCATGGATAAAAATTCTCTTTCTAGGGTCATTTTTATAGGCCTAATTTTAGACTAAGTCACCATGACAGTGACCAAATATTGTTTCAAACCATCATTCGCATAATAGCACTTTTTATTTGATTTATGGCTTAAATAAACGGATAGTAATGTCTAACCATTTTAAAAAATGTTTTGAAAACATGCTTTACCGTTGCAATAATGAATTTACTACTACCACATGTAAAGGAATCTAAATTTATCCATTAGATAGAGTCGCAACTCTTGTAGACATGTATCAATCACTTAGACGACCGCTCTTCCTTCGGAGAGGTCGTTTTTTATTTCAACAGCAAAATCTTTCACCTGATCGCATACAAAACATAGCTACATGTCCCCGACATGCATTTTTCTGACATCAGATCTGTCGCCGAAAAATCGATTGGTTCATACTTTCTTCCAGATGGTTCATCTATCGCATACACGTGAATCAACCGATTATCGAATCTTGCATTGCGGTCATTATAGGCCACCGCTTTGGTCACTTTCGCTATTAGCTTTAGGCTGGAGTTGGTATTAAGTGTTTCTATAATCGAAAAAGAGCACCTTGCGGTGCCCTTTTGGCTCTTTGGAAAACTACTCAGCCTTCTTGGCCTTCTTGGCCTCGAGGAACTTGGCGTAGACGCCGCTCTTCTTGAGCAGGGTCTTGACGGAGTCGGAGGGGATGGCGCCCTTGAGCAGCCACTCGATGGCCAGAGCCTCGTCGATCTTCAGATCGTAGTTGCGGCGATCCTGAGGATCGAAGTGGCCCAGCTCCGCCAGAGCGGAGGAGGTGGGGGCCTTCCTGGAGTCGGAGACGATGATGCGGTAGCTGGGGCTGTTCTTGCGGCCGGTGCGGCGCAGTCTGATCTTAACCATGTTTACTAATCCTTTCAGTGAAACGACTTGAGCGGGGAGAATGATAGTCGCCTCGCTCATCCCTGTCAAGCCCTGATACTTTACACCATCTCGAGTGATATACACCTATTTTCAAAGGGGGATTGTCCCTTAAAATAAATCAACTTTGATTATGCCGTCAGCGAGCATAGGAAGGAGGCAGGATGAAGAGAGTCAGAGTCCATTCGAAGCGGTACCGTCCCCTGGTGCCTATCCACGAGATCTTGCATCGTTTTCCCGGTGGAAACATCCTGATTCCTCTGATCATCGGCGCAGCCATCGCTACCATCGCTTCCCTCTGCGGTGTCGAGGATATCTGGGCCGAGGTCGGCGACCCCATGCAGACGATGTTCTCCGGCCGCGAGGGCCTCTTGGGCTTCATCGGTCTGATGATCTTCTTCACGGGTACGCAGACGGATGTGACCAAGCTCAAGCCGATGTTCAAGCGGGGTGTGCCCCTGCTCTTCATCCGCTTGGCCATCGCCTATGCCCTGTCCTTCATCTTCCTGGCCGCCTTTGGCGAAGATGGTATCGGTGGCCTCTCCTTTTTGGGCTTTACCGCCGGTCTGACCTGCATCAATTCCGCCATGTTCATGTCGGTCACCAACAGCTATGCCGACGATGCTGACCGGGCCTACTTCTCGCTGGCGATGGTCTTCGGCCTGCCCGTCTTTCCCCTCTTGGCGGTCCGGGCCGGCGCCGGTGCCTCGATTGATTATGTGGCTATCATCTCGATCCTCGTGCCGATGATCTTCGGTATCATCCTGGGCAATCTCGACCGGAAGATGATGCGTTTCTACGAGTATGGTACCCAGGTTATCGTCATGTTCATGGGTTTCCAGTTCGGCTCCTACATCGACCTGACCAAGGCCTTCAGACAGATCCCTCAAGCCCTTATTCTGACTCTGATTCTCTACCTTACCATCCTGCCTTCGCTGCTGGTGGAGCGCTTCGCTATGAAGCGCTCGGGCTACGCGACGCTGGCCATGTCGGCCCTGGCGGGCGTCTCCCTCTCGATGCCCGTTCTGACCGCGGATATCTTCCCCCAGGAGATCCTGGATAACGCCACCTACCAGCTGGCCTTCGCCCTGGCGGTGACCGCTCTGTTAGCTCCCATCCTGACCGACACCTTCAACAAGCTCTTCTTCCGCCAGTGCCCCGAGCAGCTAAAGCTTGGGGCGCCCCGCCTCTATAACCATGTCCAGCGCCAGGTGGAGGAGGAGACCCAGTGGCGGGAGATGCGCTATTTCAAGCGCCTAGCCGCCACCTATGAGACCGAGGATGACCTGGCCGATCTCAACTTCGATATCGCCCTGTATGTGGCCGACTGCTCCCCGAAGATCAAGCGGTCTCGGAAGGCTCAGTTCGCCCAGACCCTCGAGGAGCTGCCCGAGAGCGAGCGCCAGCCCCTGGCCCAAGAGCGGCTGGATGCCTATGACCGCCGTGAGATGCGCCTGCACATGATCACCTCCCGCGTGGCCCGGGAGCGCCTGCGCGTCATGGATGAGCTCAAGCGCTCCTCCGCCTCCCTGGTCGAGAAGGTCGACCGGATCTATCAGGAACCCCTCCTCGATCCCTACCGCGGCCAGCTGGGCCGCTCCCTCCACACCAAGCTGGCTCCCCTCTCGGGCGAGGAGCAGGCCCAACGCCTCTTCAACCTCTATCAGCGGGCGGCCTTCGAGGTCAATATGGCGGAGGCTCACTCCTTCATGGAGCACCCGGCCGATCGGGCCTAGGTTGCTCAAAAGGAGGCGGGTGTTTATGCTATGGCCGCTCTAGACGGGGAAGGCTCCTCTGGAGCGGAAGAAGTCCAAGTTCGTATCTGTATGAGGTAAAGATATGCCAATCAGACAGTTCTCGACCATCGATGCGCTGATGCTGGGACACTTTCAGGGCTGCGTCTCCGTCGCCGATATCCTCAAGGTGGGCAACCTGGGGTTGGGGGCGATGGAGAACCTGGCTGGCGAGTGTCTGATCATCGATGGAAAGTGCTTCATCGGTCAGCCCGGTGGCGCTGTGGTCGCCGCTGACGCCAAGGAGCGTCTCGCCTTCGCCACCGCCTGCGACTTCCCGATGGCTGGCACCCTGTTCCAGGCCCACGACGCCGTGGGGATGGACCAGGTCAAGGCGCGCGCTGACGAGGTGAGGATGGCCGAGTGCGGGAGCGACAACATCCCCTGCGTCTGCCGCATCGACGGCAAGTTCTCCCGCGTGCGGGTGCGCAGCTTCCACGAGGTCAAAGCTCCCTTTAAGCCCCTATTAGAGATCGCTGCGGACCAGGTCGAGGCCAGCCGGGACGACATCGAGGGAACCCTGATCGGCTTCTGGTTTCCCCGCTTCATCTCCGGCGTCAATCAGGAGGGCTGGCACTTCCACTTCATCTCGCGCGACCGCCAGTCGTTCGGTGGCCACTGCCTGGACTGCAGCCTGGCGTCGGGTCTGATCGGCTGCCGCCGGGAGCTGTCCTTCTCCGTCACTCTTCCCGAGGACGAGGACTTTGGAAAGCTCCCCCTGGGCGCCGACCTCTCAGCCCGCCGCGAGGCGATTGAAAACGAGAGCCAGAAGAAGGAGGAGGATTAGCCCTCGAGGGCTGGCCCTCCCCTTTTGCTGCACAGGAGAAAGGCAAACTATGAGAAGTAGAAAAGCGCTGCTGTCGCTAGTGGTGGCCACGAGTCTGCTCGCGGCCTGCCAGCCCGAGGTGGGTGACTCTTCCACCTCTGAATCCCACACTGCTACCTCCAGCTCGGAGTCCACTCAGGTCTCGAGCTCCACTTCTTCCTCTTCCTCTGCCGACTCTGTCTCGAGCTCTAGCTCCACCTCTAGCTCTGGTTCGAGCTCCAGTTCCAGCTCTCAGGAACAGTTTGGAACTATCCGCATCGCAGATAATATTCTCAACGGAACAATCTCCTTTGTTGATTATAAAAATGGTGATGAGATCCCCCTCGGAACCACCGTCGAGGTCACGGCCCATCCGAACGAGGGCTACGTCCTCAACACCCTTGAGGTCAACGGCGAGGATATCTTCGATGCTGAGCGGTTCACAGTCTTGGAACCCATCGACTATCTGGTGACGGCCACCTTCGTCCTCGAGGCGGCCCAGGTCACTACGGCGACCATCGATCTGGTGGGTATCTCCGAGGGTGGCAACCTGCAGATCGGGATGGATGATGTTCAGACCGACGGCATCGAGCTGGCTAGCGTCACCTCCACCGGGGCGATCTATAACGATGACGACAACACCGATTCCGATGTCAGGCTCGGAACCGGTAAAAATCCTGCCTCTATCACCTTCACCTTCGCTCAGCCCATCCCGCTCCAGAGCGCTGTTCTGGATGTCAGACAGTATCACTCGGACAACGCGACGGTCCAGGTCACAGCTGGAGACCAGGAGCTCGAACAGCCCTACACCGAGACCGAGTACACCTTCAGCGGCGATGAGGTTGAGAGCCTCACTATCGCTTCCTCGGGCGGGAAGAACCGCTTCATATTCTCCGGCCTGATGCTGGAGTTTGGCGCAGCTGCGCCCGTCGTCCCGCAGCCGGCTGATATCAACATCAGCCAGGAGGGGCAGGGAACCGTCGCTCTGGAACCGGTGTCCGATTGGATGACCGGCGACACGCTGCGGGTTAGCGCCACTCCGGCGGAGGGCTACTACGTCTCTGAGGTCACCCTCAACGGCGAGGCGGGCAAGCGCGAGTCGGATACGCTCTACACCTTCCAGATCGAGGAGGTCTACAACGATCTGGAGGTGATCTTCCGCCAGCGCAGCGGTACCGATTCCGACTTCTCCGACCTCTATGGCAACACTGCCATCTATCCCGACCGTGGTTCCCAGGGCGATATCGATGCCTACTATGAGCCCTGCCGCGGTCTGAAGGGCCCCGCCCTGAAGGAAGCCCTCCACGAGATCATCGATGACCACAAGGAGTTCTCCTACGACTCCCTGGGGCAGGATGACTGGGAGACCATCGATGTCGACCCCTTCAACAGGAACGAGTTCTACGTCACCTACCAGGGACCTGAGCCGATGGGCTACTCCGTGAATAAGGAGCACACCTGGGCCAAGTCCCACGGCGACTTCGGCAAAGAGCCCCCGGCCGGCTCCGACCTCCACAACCTGCGCCCCTCCAACGTCAACCTGAACTCGACCCGCGGCAACAACGACTTCGGCTCCGTGACCCACAGCATCAGCACCTCGGTGGCTGACAAGTACAGCTGGGCGGACGAGTCGATGCGCGGCAACTATGTTAGCGGCCGCGTGTTCGAGCCCAAGGATGACTTCAAGGGCGACGTGGCGCGCATCATCTTCTACATGGCGGTCCGCTACGAGGGCTCGGCGGGCGAGCCCCAGCTGGAGGTCGAGGGCGACATCGACACCTCGCGCTACTACGATTTCACCTCCGGCGCCAGCGGCCTCCACGGCAACTTCGCCGACCTGTACGAGTGGGCCACCTCCGGCATCGATCCGGTCAGCGACTACGAGGTCAATCGCAACAACAACGTCGATCAGCTGTATCAGCACAACCGCAACCCCTTCATCGACCATCCCGAATTCATCATCATGATCTACGACAAATCCTATTCTGGCCCCGGCGCGCTGGAAGACTAGCTCTCTCCACCTCGAATGAGAAGACCCGCAGCGGAACGGCTGCGGGTTTTTATCTTTCATTAGTGCTGGATTTAAAGTTGGCAATCTAATAAAAAGAGCTTAAATTCACTAAAAATATATCTGCCTTAGGATAGAGGTTGTCCTTTTCGATGTGCCTGAATCCTCAACCCAATCAGGTTCGCTCTCAAGTTTTTACCACGATAAAACCCGCCCTTGCGGACGGGTTCAGCAGATTTCTGCTACTTGGTCTCAGTCGTGGGGGCCTCGGCGGCGGGAGTCTCCTCAGCCGCGGGAGCAGCAGCCTGAGCGGCGGCAGCCTTGTCGGCAGCCAGCTTGGCGGCGTGCTTCTCAGCGGCCTCGCGGGAGATCCTGCGCTGCTCCTCCAGGGCCTTGCGCTGCTCCTCACCGAGCAGCAGCTCCTTGACCTTGGCGGCCTTGCCGGAACGTCCACGCAGGTAGGTCAGCTGCTTGCGGCGGACCTTACCATGCTTGACGACCTCGATGAAGACGATGTTGGGAGAATTGAGCAGGAATGTACGCTCGACTCCGATCCCAGCCGAATCCTTCCTGACGGTGAAGGTCTTGGACACTCCGGAGCCGCGCATGAAGATGCACACGCCCTCGAAGGCCTGCTGACGATCCTTGTTGTTCTCGCGGATGCGAACCGAAACCCTGATAGTGTCGCCGGTCGAGAACTCGGGAAGATCCGGGCGGATCTGAGTGGCCGTGACCTGCTGAACCAACTGCTTGTTCATGCGATCATGAACCTCCTAGATTCGTTTCTGCCTTTTGGGAGGGTTCACGAGGATTCTTAGTCGCGCTCGGCGGAACCAGGCAGACGCAAAACGGCATGGTCTTGCAAACGGAGAGTATAGCACAAGGGGCTCGAAGGCAAGCGGCTATCTAAACTTTCTCTACGCTTTCTCTTCGAGGGTGGCAAACGCCTCGCTCAGGGCCCTGGCGATCCTCGGCCCGTCCTCCTCTCTGATCGAAGCTAGGGAGATGCGGACGAGGTTGGAGCCGACGGGGCTTAGAAAGACGTCGCGCCGCTCCAGCTCGTCCTCCACATCGTCGGCATCGACGGGGCTCTTGACGACCAGGTAGAAGCCCTCGGTGTAGGGCAGATAGCCGATGCCCTCGCGCTTCAGGGCGGCGATCAGCCGCTGCGCCCGCTGATCCACCGCGCCCTTCCAGGCGGCGATCTGCCCATCGACGCCGCTGGCGGCATCCGCAGTCATGACCAGCTCGACCGCCCGCTCGCTGAGGCTGACCGGAGTGGAGTAGGTGCCGTAGGTCTGAGCCTGGAGGTAAGCGGTCATCTCCTCGACCTCTTTCCTCTGGTGGGGCGGGAACAGGCCGAAGAGGGCTCCGGTGCGCAGCCCGTAGGCACCGAAGCTCTTGGAGGCCGAGAAGGCGATGAAGGTGCGAGACTCCCCGGCGGGCTCGAGCGCTCCCCTCAGCCAGTCGGGCCGGGCGCTGGCAAAATCCAGATAGGCGGCATCCCAGAGGATGTCGGCCCGGGTGTTCAGCCCGGGAGCGATGCGGCGGGCCAGGTCGTAGGCCCTCTGGCACTCCACGGGAGACATCGTGTAGCCCGTGGGGTTGTGGCAGGGGTCGTTCAAGAGGATCAGAAAGCCCCTGAACCGGGTGCGGTCCGCCTCCATGATGGCCCGGATCGATTCCAGATCGAGGTGGCCGGACTCGTCGAACAGGCGATAGGCCCGCATCGGGGCCAGGGCGGCCCGGGCGATGGTCAAGTAGTTGGGCCAGCCGATATCGGGGTGGAGGATTTCATACCCCAGCTTCCGGGCGTAGGCGAAGGCCATGTAGAGGGCCCCGCTGCCGCCGAGGGTGGCAAACTGCATCAGGGCGGTAGCGCTCGCCACCCGGGGCGTCAGCTCCCTGAAGACCCACTTCAGCGCGGCCTCGAGATAGCTCGCATACCCGCCCACCGGCGGATACTCCAGCGGCAGGTCCGAGCTCTGTTTCAGCGCGGCGGTCATCGCCGGCAGGCGGACCAGGTCGCCTTGGGAATCCAGCATCATGCCTACGGTGCCATCGACGACATCGACGCCCTGGGCCCGCCTCTGGCGGGCGCGGTCGGAGATGAGAAAGACATTGTTCTGAGCGCGCATGGGCACACCTCCAAATCGGCAGCCGAGAAAAAATCTGCCTGTCATCCAGGCAGATTATATCCGGCGCTAGCGGCTCTGGTGTTTGGCGGCCTGCTCGGCCTGGACGGCGCGCAGCTTGCGGATCTCCTCGGAGTCCTGAGCCTTGGCCTGGGCCAGCTTGATGGCCCGGGCGATGGTCTTCTCCTGCCCGGGGCGCAGGGCGGCGATGGAGATGCGCAGATACTTGGGCTGGAGGGGGTAGAGGAAGACCTTCCGCTGCTCGAGGCAGTCGGAGACGATATCGGGGTTGGCGGTGCAGATCGCCGTCAGGTAGAAACCCTCCTGGTAGGGGATGTAGGCGATCTCCTGGTCATCCAGGGCCGCCATCATCCTCGCGCCGCGGGCGGTCAGGGTCTTGGCGATCGGGGCCAGCTCGGCCCGTATCTTCTTGGCCCGGTCGGCCGTCAGCATGTAGGACAGGGCGGACATGCCCAGCCCGTCGGGTACGACGTAGCTCTGCTTGACGCTCTTGGCGAAGATGTTGAACATGACGTCCTGGAGGGTCTCATCCCCCTTGGGCAGGATGCCCAGGAGCATGCCCACTCGCATGCCGTAGACGGCGAAGTTCTTGGAGCAGGAGAAGGCGATCAGGCTGGTGAAGGCCTCGTTGGCTTGGGCGGCCAGGCTCAGCCAGGCGGGGCGCTTCTGGGCGAAGGAGAGGTAGCAGGTGTCCCACAGGAGCGCAACCCGGGTCGCACCGAGGCGGTTGGTCCGGCTGATCAGGTCGAACAGGGCCTTGGACTCATCCTCGCTCAGGCTGTGGCCGGTGGGATTCTGGCAGGGGTCGTTGATCAGCAGGAGGAAGCCCTTGAACTTGTTCTTGTCCTCCTGGATGATGTCGCTGATGGCCTGGAGGTTGAAGCTGTTCTCCCGGTCCAGGACGGTGTACTTGCGATAGTAGGCGGAGGCGCCGTTGCACAGGTCGGTGTAGCAGGGCCGGCCCAGGTCGGGGATCAGGACCTCCAGGCCGTAGATGTGGGCGAAGCGGAAGGCCAGCCACAGGGCGGTCGTCCCGCCGACGGTGGAGAAGCTCATGAGGTTGTGGTTCTCCTTCGCCACCTTGAGGTCGGGCCCGAGCACCCATGATGTCACGCGCTCGCGGAAGGTCTTGAAGCCCTCGATGGGCGGATAGGCGAAGCTCAGGTCGCAGGTGCGGAAGCTGTCGACGACCGTCGGGATGGTGACCAGTTCACCCTCGTCGTCGAGGATGGCGCCCACGCGGCTGTCCGTGATCTCCGTCATCGTCTGATTCTCGACTTTGAGCGCCGTCTTCACGGTCTCCTCGATCGTTCTGTTATTAGGCATTGGCTGACTCCTTCTCCGGCGGAGGCTGAGCTCGCAGGTATAACCTATATTAACAAATAAAAATTGAGGATTTTTCCTTTTTCCTTCTATCTTTCGCCCGCGCGTGATACATTCTTTCCCGCTGTGTCTGCTGAGGGGCTAGAATCAGCTCTCCTCGGGCAGATCTTAGGAACGCGCGCGCCAGCCGTTGACAGCGGGCGCTATTGTAGGGTATCTTATCGTTCGCCTGTGTGCGCTCTCAATGTTTTTGCTGCGCCCGCGGGCCCTGTGGAAGGCAATGAGGTTTGCCGGACCACACACGGAAAGTCTATGGAGGTAATCCCGTGAAGAAAATCCTTCGCACCATGACCATCACGGCCATGGCTGGGCAGGCCAGCCCTGCCAAGCTGGGACAGAAGCTCGGTCCCTTCGGCATCGGCGCCAAGTTCTGTCAGAAGTTCAACGCTGACACCGCCGACCGCAAGGGCGAGCTCGTCCCCTGCATCCTCACCATCTACGAGGATCGCACCTTCGACACCGTCCTCAAGACCACTCCCGTCTTCTTCCTGCTGAAGAAGGCCGCCAACATCGAGAAGGGCGCTGCGACCCACACCGCGCCCGTGGCGCACGTCTCCTACGATGAGGTCGTCAAGATCGCCAAGTACAAGCTTCCCGATCTGAACGTCAACACCGAGGAGGCGGCCATCCGGTGCGTTATGGGCACCGCCAAGTCCATGGGCATCGCCGTCGACGGCGTGCCCGCGGCCAACTAGTGAGGAGGCAGAGAGAAAATGGCTCAGAAGAGAAGCAAGGCCTATCGCGCTGCTGCCGAGCTGGTTGAGCTGGGCAAGGCCTACAGCGTCGCCGAGGCGGTGGCGCTGGTCAAGAAGACCGCGGTCGCCAAGTTCGATTCGTCCGTCGACGTCGCCTTCAAGCTCAACGTCGACACCAAGCAGGCTGACCAGCAGCTCAGGGGCACCATCGCGCTGCCCCACGGCAACGGCCGCACCAAGCGCATCCTGGCGCTGACCCGCTCCAAGCAGGAGGAGGCCAAGGCCGCCGGCGCTGACTATGTCGGCGACGTCGACCTGCTGGACAAGATCCAGAAGGAGAACTGGTTCGACTTCGACGTGATCGTCGCCACCCCCGATATGATGGGTCAGATCGGCCGTCTGGGTCGCGTGCTCGGTCCCAAGGGACTGATGCCCAACCCCAAGACCGGCACCGTCACCATGAACATCGGCCAGGCCATCACCGAGATCAAGAACGGTAAGGTCGAGTACCGCACCGACAAGGACGGCAACGTCCAGCTGTCGATCGGCCGCGCCTCGTTCAGCGACGAGTTCCTCGCCGACAACCTCAACGCCATCATCAGCCTGATCCTGTCCGTCCGTCCCCAGTCGGTCAAGGGCGCCTACGTCCGCTCCTGCCACGTGTCCTCCACCATGGGCCCCTCGGTCAAGGTCAACATTCCCACCAAGTAGTCGATCCGTCTAACAATCAGGGCATGTCAGCGTACCTAAGACGGCAACGGCCCATCGGGGCTTAATCAGTTGCTCAGGACCAAACCGCGTCGAGAGAGTATGTTGTTTGCCATATTCGACGAGACGATCCGATACGAGATGTAAGGATTCAGGAGGTCTGAAAGTGAATCCCAAGACTCTAGAAGCCAAGAAGGCAAGAGTGGCGGAGCTCTCAGCCCGACTCAAGACCGCGAACTGCGTTCTGATCATGTCCTACCAGGGACTGAACGTGAAGACCTTCATCAAGCTGCGTGAGGCCCTCCATCACATCGAGGTCGACGGCAAGCCCGTCAACGCCGGTGTGGAGGTCCGCAAGAACACCTTGGTGAAGCGCGCTCTCGAGGAGGAGAACGACAAGGAGCTCGAGGGTCTCTTGACCGGCGCCAACGCGCTGATCACCTGCGATGATCCTCTCGCCTGCCTCAAGGCCGTCACGGAGTTCTGCGACGAGAACTCCAAGTTCGCCCAGATCAGGGGCGGACTCATCGAGCACGTCTTCATGAACCAGGAGCAGCTGGCTGCAATCGGCGCCTGCGGGAGCCGCAACGGCATCTACTCCATGCTGCTGTCCGTCCTCGAGGCGGGCATGCGCAACTTCGCCATGGACGTCAAGCTCATCGCCGAGAAGAAGCAGGCTGAGCAGCCTGCCGCCGCGGAGGCCGCTGCCCCCGCTCAGGCCTAAGGGCCTATTGCCATCGGAGGTAATCAAGAAATGGCTAAGATCGCTAAGGAAGACATCATCGCCTCTCTCAAGGAGTACACCGTCGTCGAGCTGTTCGACCTGGTGAAGGCTATCGAGGAGGAGTTCGGCGTCAAGGCTGCCGCCGCTGCCGCCGCTGCCCCTGCCGCCGCCGCCAAGGCTGCTGAGGGCCCCAGCGAGGTCACCGTCTCCATCACCGCTTTCACCGGCTCCAAGGTCGCCGTCATCAAGGCTGTCCAGGGTATCACTGGCCTGTCCCTGATGGACGCCAAGAAGCTGGTCGACACCCTCCCCGCCAAGATCAAGGAGAAGATCTCTCCCACCGAGGCCGAGGAGATCAAGAAGAAGCTCGAGGAAGCTACCTGCACCGTCGAGGTCAAGTAGTCTCTCTCCATCCGCAACCACAAACTTCCACCCGCGCGCTGGGGCTTGCCCCATCGGCGGGTTTTGTTGCCCTTAGGAAGTTGCTGAGATATGGGGTCCGTAGCGCATGGCGGGCCCTATATCCCGAGCGAAAGCCCTTATCCCAGAACTAGAAAGGCATGAACGAATGGACGAGAATACGAAGAGAGAACTTCAGTCGCTGATCGGCAAGTATCGGCGTCTGAACAACGACCGCGTCGACTTCGCCAAGGTCTCGGGCACCATGGAGCTGCCCAACCTCTGCGAGGTCCAGACCGAGTCCTTCAGGAATTTCATGGAGAGCGGCGTCGAGGAGGAGTTCGAGGCCTTCTTCCCCGTGGGTTCCGTCGACCCCAAGCTCAAGCAGGAGGGCAGCGACGACTCCAGCCGCGAGGTCATCCTCGGCTACGTCCCCCACTCCCTGCGCTGGTCCGACCCTCAGCCCGAGGGTGGCCCCTTCGTGGCCAAGGCCCGCAACAAGAGCTACACCCGCAAGCTGACCGCCACCCTGTACGTGCAGAAGCCCGATGGGCAGCGCATCCAGGAGGAGGTCTTCTTTGGCGACTATCCGACGATGACCGAGTCCGGCACCTTCATCATCAACGGCTCCGAGCGCTGCATCGTCTCCCAGATCGTCCGCTCCCCCGGCGCCTACATCTCCCACGAGAAGGGCGATAAGACCGGCGAGACCTACGGCGCGGACATCATCCCCCAGCGCGGCACCTGGCTCGAGTTCGAGACCGATGCCAAGGGTCTTTTG
>CALVYN010000019.1 GCA_944372245.1 uncultured Bacilli bacterium | reverse complement strand
TCCATCGCCAGGGAGACCACGGGATACAGCAGCATGCTGAAGCAGGGCTTAATCTCCGACTCGAGGAGTCGGTCGCACAGCTCGAGGGCGAGATAGCCGCCGGCCGAATCGCCCAGGACCGCGATCCTTCCCGGGTCGATATTCAGCGTCTTAGCCTCGCTGACCAGCCAGTTGAAGGCCTGCACGCACTCGTTCTCGGGCTGGGGATAGATGGCGTCGGGGCCGAGGGAGTAGTCCACCAAAAGGACTGCACAGGTCAATCCTTCAGCGATCTCCTTGGCTAGCCGATAGTGCTGCTTAGCCGCGGGGAAGCAGAAGCCGCCGCCGTGAAGGAAGACCACGGCGGGGCAGGGCTGACTCACGATCCTCGGGGCGTAGAGGATAGCCTTAATCGACCCGCCACCCTCCTTAGGGATATTGAGCTTGATGACCTTCAAGCTGTCGTCCTCCCTGGTATCGCGCCAGAGGGCCGAGAGCTTTCTAGCCAGGCTGAACACGGTCGGATTGAACGGAGGCACGAAGGAGGACCAGGGCTGAAGCGACTCGTCGATGTCATACTTCTTTTCCATAGAGTTCCTCCTCAATCTAGGTTTACCAGAGGATAATAGTGCACGACAAATCGGGGGAGAAGGCTTTCAGCGCCTTCTCAATCTCTCTGCAAGGTTTTAGATTGCTAAATCAATAGAGCTTCCGATAGAGGGCGAGATAGTTCTTGGCCGCCCTGTTCCAGGAGCTGTCGTAGAACATGTCGTTGCGGATCAGGTTCTCCAGCCCGTCAGCGGAGTAGTAGGTCTCCAGAGCCCGGCAGGTCGCGCTCCAGAGACCGTCCTTGTCGGCCCAGTTGCCAAAGACGAAGCCTCGGCCGTCAGGCTGGGAGATATCGGTCACGGTATCCAATAGGCCGCCGGCATCGCTGACGATGGGCACGGTGCCGTAGCGCATGGCGATCATCTGGGAGAGGCCGCAGGGCTCAAAGCGCGAGGGCATGACGAAGAAGTCGCCGGCCGCGTAGAGGATGTGGGACAGGTCGTTGGAGTAGCCGCGCCAGAAGCTGACGTTCTCCGGGTAGGCCTCCTGCAGCTTGTACATCTGGCCCTCGGAGTCGTAGTCGCCAGAGCCTAGGATCATCAGCCGGCCGCCGCACTTCTTCAGGCTGTCTCCGATGCCCCAGAGGCGCTCTAAGCCCTTCTGAGGGGTCAGGCGGGAGATGGCGATAAACAGCGGGGTGTTGGGTCTGTCCTGGATGGAGAAGGCCTTCATGGCCGCCTCGCGCGCGGCCGCCTTGCCCTCCTTGTGGACGTGGTAGGAGTAGGGCAGGGGGATCCTCATATCCCTGGTAGGGTTGAACTCGCGGTCGGACAGGCCGTTGGTGATACCTAGGAAGAGGTCGCCCTTGGCCTTTAGAGCCCAACCCAGACCGCCGAAGCAGTTGCCGTCGGCTAACAGCTCCTGGGCGTGGTGGGCACTCACGGTGTTGACCGCATCGGCGAAGTAGACGCCGGTCTTTAAAAAGTTCACCGAGTCGCCCAGCCTCACGCTGCCGTTTTCATACATCCAGTAGGGCAGGCGCAGGCAGTTCCACAGCTGGTCGGGCGGGAGCCAGCCCTGGTAGGCGGGATTGTGGATGGTCATGATGCAGCGCATATCCCAGTAGACCTGCTTGATCAGGAGGGGCACAAAGCCGGTCTGCCAATCGTTGCAGTGGACGATATCGAACCTTCTTCCAGCGTTGTTCTGGTCGATGATGAAGCGCTTGACCGCCAGGGAGAAGGCGGCGAAGCGGTAGGGGTCATCGCTGTAGCCGTAGAGGTTGTCCCGGTCGAAGATGCCGGGGATATCGAAGAAGAAGTACTCGACCCCGTCCTCGACCAGCTTGTAGATGTGGACCCAGAGGACGTCGTAGGGGTCATCCAGCTTCATGTCGTAGTCCTTGACCAGTTTGGCCCCGTACTTCTGCATGGTGGAGCGGTAGCCGGGGCTGACCACGACGCAGCTCTCCACCCCGGTCTGCATGACCATGCTCCGGGGCAGGTCGCCCATGACGTCGGCCAGGCCGCCCGACTTGGAGAAGGGAGCGCACTCGGAGGTGACGTAGAGGATATTCATGCTGCAATCGAGACTCATACTCTATCTCCTCTCTTGATGAAGGCCGGGGCCGCGGGCGTGCCCTCGATGTGCAAGCCCGCGGTCACGACCGAGCAGTCCTTATCTAGGACCGCGCAGCGCACCTGGGCGCCGGCGCAGATTCTCGAGCCGGACAGGATGATGGAATCCTCGATGACGGCCCCGCTCTCCACGACCACGTCGCGGCCCAGGATCGAGTGGCGCACCGTGCCCTCGATGATGCAGCCGTTGGCGATGGCCGAGTCGCGGACCTCGCAGGTCTTGGCGTAGAAGGCGGGCGGGGTGTCGTAGCTCTTGGTGTAGATGGGCCAGCCAGGCTGGATCAGCTTGCGCCTTAGCTGGGGATCCAAGAGCTCCAGGGAGTAGCGGTAGTAGTGGCTGAAGGTGTCGATGCGGCGCATGTAGGGGCCGGCGTACTCGTAGCCCTTGATGCCGAGCTCCTGACAGTGGGTGACTAGGACATCCAGGATGGAGAAGAACGAGGAGGAGGATTGGGCCAGGGACATGACCTGGTAGAGGAAGGAGCGGTCCATCAAGACGATTCCGAGGGAGGCGAAACCCTCCGAGCGGTCGCCGCGGTTAGCGTACATCCGAGTGATGTTGTACTGGGAGTCGACATCCACCAGCAGGCCGCCTCTGGCCTCGTCGTCGAGGTCGTTCACCTTGGCGTAGACCATGGTGCAGCGAGCCCCCATGGCCTTGGCGTAGGAGAGGAGCTGGCGGTAGTCCATGATGTGGAGGACGTGAGCGGGGGCGAAGAGCACGTAGTCGGCCCGAGACTCCTCTAGGAACCACCAGTTCTCCCGGATGTTGTTGACGTCGGAGTTGTAGCCCAGCTGGTGGGCGTGGGGCTCATCGTAGAGGACCTGGACCTTGGAGTTCTTGGTGTTGGTCATCCAGGGGCCGCCCGCGCCGATGTGCTTGGTCAGCGAGCGGATGCTGTCGGGGGCGAGCACGCCGATGTAGTCGATATCGGAGTTGACCATGTTGGAGAGGGTGAAGTCCATCAGCGCGTAGCGGGAGAGGAAGGAGACCGAGGCGAGGCAGCGCCGCTCGGTCAGGCCGCCCAGGGTGGGCGAGTGGTGCAGATTGACCAGTCCGACGATCTTGTTTCCCATCTTACCTGTCCTCCTTGCCGGTGTAGACGGCGATGTTGCCCGGCTCGCCGATGATGTCGTGGTCGACCTCGGCCTGAAGGCCGATCAGGGCGTAGCGCACCGTCACGCCGGAGCGGATGACGGCCGCCGGCATGACCACCGAACTCTCGACCCTGGCGTCCTTCTCGACCACCACCTCGTTGAAGATGACGCTGCGGTCGACGTGGCCGTAGACCTGAGCGCCCTGGTTGATCAGGGAGTCGTCGACCTCGGCCTCGGGGCCAATGTACTGGGGGTCGGAGTGGGTGTGGGTCGAGAAGAGGCGAGGCATGCAGCCGATCAGGTCGTGCTCGGTGACGGGGTCAAGCAGGTCCATGTTGGCCTGCCAGAGGCTCTCGATGGTGCCGACATCCCGCCAGTAGCCCTTGTAGACATAGGCGCAGATTCGGGCCTTCTCCGCCAGCATCTTCGGGATGATGTTCTTGCCGAAGTCGTGCTCGGAGGAGGGGTCCTTGGCGTCCGTGATCAGCGCGGCCCTGAGGTACTGGTAGTCGAAGACGTAGATGCCCATCGAGGCCAGGGTGGACTCGGGGTGGGCGGGCTTCTCGTCGAACCGGGTGACGAAGCCCCTCTGGTCGACGCTCATGATGCCGAACCTCGAGGCCTCGGAGATGTCGACGTTGATGCAGGCGACCGTCAGGTCGGCACCGCGGGTGCGGTGCAGCTCGATCATCTCGGTGTAGTCCTGGCGGTAGATGTGGTCGCCGGAGAGGATCAGAACCTGCTGGGGGTGGAGGCTATCCAGCCAGGCGAGGTTCTGGGCGATGGCATCGGCCGTGCCCCGATACCAGGCGATACCCTTGTCGGTCTCCCGGGGCGGGAGGACGCTGACCATCGACTTGTTGCCGTTGAGGCCCCAGTTGGAGCCCGAGCCGATGTAGGTCGACAGGACGGTGGATTCGTACTGGGTCAGAACGCCCACCCGGTCGATGCCCGAGTTGGCGACGTTGGAGAGGGCGAAATCGATGATGCGATACTTGCCGCCGAAGAAGACGGCCGGCTTGGCGATGCCCGCCGTCAGGGCCTTGAGGCGCGTGCCGCGGCCACCGGCGAGAATCATCGCGACGACATCGTTTCCTGTTGCCATATGGTGTTCCTTTCTCTCTTGAAAGCAAAAAGGGGAGGCGGATTAAACCCGCTTCCCCTCTCTCTCACATCTTATAGTCCCCGCCGCCTACGCGGCGCCTCCCTCGGGGAGGGGCGCCTGCTGGCCCAGAGGCTGGACCAGGGGGATCTGCTTCTCCTCGACAGTGAAGGTCGAATCCTTGACGAAGCCCTCGAAGATATCGAACAGCGCCTTGACGGCCCGGCCCTGACGCTCCAGATACTGGGTGGGCAGGGTCTCGCGCAGGCTCTTGCCGATCTTTAAGCTCATGCCGTCGAGCAGGACGGACAGGGTGGAGTTCTGGATGGTGACCACCAGACCGCCGCTGACCAGCTTGCGCAGCTTGACCAGACGGGAGATGAACTCCTCGGAGGCGAAGGCCATCACCTCCTCCTTGGTCATGGTGGAGAAGACGGTGAACTCGCCCTCGAGGCGCTCGTCCCAGATGTTGTACTGGTAGACGGTCTTATCGTTGACCACGCGGCTCTCGGGCGCACCGAAGCTGCGGAACTGAATGAAGCCCTCGACCTTGGAGGAGACCAGCTCGGTGACGGCGACCACGCCCTCGTACTGCAGGCCATCGACGATGTAGGTGTACTGGGAGGCATCGAAGGAGATCACCTGGTCGGACAGGATCACGGTGTAGTCCTTGGTGGCGGTGTCGACGTTGGTGGCGCTGATGACATCGTCCTCATCCGCGAAGCCCTTGCCGGGGATGACGGAGGCGGAGATGCCATACTGCTCCTTCAGCAGGTTGCCCAGGGCGCTGTCGTGGGCGGAGATCGCCTTGGCGCGGTAGGAGGAGATCAGCAGAGCGCGCACCGCGAACAGGGCCGCGATGGCCACCACCACGACCGCCAGGAGGACGACCCAGCGGTAGATGACCTGGGAGTCGCTCAGCGTCAGGATGCTGTTAGTCGTATCGAAATAGGGCAGAGTGAACTTCCAGTCCGCCGCCCAGGAGAACGCGGGCTTACCCGCGTAGCCCTGAGGCGCGATGGCGAGGAAGCAGTAGAGGAAGTAGACGACGATGATGATGGCGAACCATCCGATGCCCCAGCCGGTGGCCTTGTGGCGTAGCTTCCGGCGGTAGGCAGCCAGCTGATCGGTGCTGGAAATTCCCTTTTTCTTGGCCATGAGAACACTCCTTTCAAGACAAGAGGATAGGCTCTGAAAAGTCTTTTATAGTATAGCTAAAAAGCGCGAAAGTTTTCATATTTACAAGTCCTTATTTCCAGCCTGATACGCCTATTTTTACAGGGAGAGGCGAACCGCTTACAGGCTCAATAGCCCTAAAGGGCGTGAAACCCGGCCTGAAAAGTGTTAAATACTCTCTCCGGAAAAAGGAGATTGGAGCACACGATATGAGAATGGATGACGAGACCCCGGAGTCGACAGAACGGCCCAATCCCAGCCGTCGGCCCCGCCGTTCTTCCCCGAAGTCCCAGGAGGTGAAAGACAGCTCTGCCACCCCCTCAAAGGAGACTCCCAAGCCCGCTAAGAAGACCACCCGCACCCCCAGGGTGAAGAAGGAGGCCACCCCGGCCAAGACCGAGGATAAGCCCGCGGCCGAGACCAAGCCCAAGCGCCGGCCCGGCCGCCCCCGCAAGACTGCACCCAAGAAGGAGACGGCAGTCGAAAAGAAACCGATTGAAACCCCCAAGGAGTCTGAATCAACTTCTACTTCTAACCCTGAGGTTGTCTCCACCAAGGAGGCTGAGAAGCCGGCCGAGAAGGTGCTGGAGATTCCAGCGATATCCCCCGAGGTGCTCAAGGCCGAAACCAGCAACAAGAATGTCCAGGTAGCCCCTGCTAAAGAGACTCCCCAGCCTGAAGCCAAGCCCTTGGAGACACCCACAGTTCAGTCCCAGGAGCAGCACCAGAATAGCCAGACTCCCGCTAAGGAGACTCCTGCGGTTCAACCCCAGCCCTCCAGCGAGAAGCCCAACACTGTCCCCTCAACTCAGCCTCTCCCGAGCAAGCATGAGGCCAGCGCCGGGCCGACTAACAAGAACACCTTCTACCAGAATCAGCAGCAGCGGAATCGAAATAATCAGAACTCCTTCAACAACAACCACAACAGCTGGAAGAAGAGCCGAGTGGAGCTGAATAACCCCAGGACTCCGACCACCGCCACCAAGGCCGAGCCGGCGGTGCAGGGCACCAGAGCCCAGATCTCCTACAACACCCTAAAGCCCATCCTCACCTTCATGATCAGCCAGATCGAGAACGAGGACTACAGGGCGGGCAAGCTCTCCAGCCCCGTCTACAGCCTGGTGGAGCAGGTTCTGGCTCTGACTCTGAACAAGCTCAACACCCTCTTCGGTGAGACTGCCAAGCCGGCTGTCACCGCCAGCGCCCCGGCTCCTGCCGAGGAGAAGGACGAGAGCCACACCCCCACCTCGCAGACCCTGATCAACAGCCTGAGGATGAAGCTGGGGGAGATCATCGAGACCACCCAGTACCTCGAGTTCAACCTCGCTCTGCTGCTGATGTACCACAGCATCGAGACGGACTTCAAAGCCCTGGCCAAGGCCAACGAGCCCCTGACCGGTCCGGCCATCGATGCCGCCTTCACCAAGGGCAAGAAGGTCCGCGACTCGGTCGCCAGCTACACCCTGGGTTTCCTGATCAATGAGCTCAACCAGGCCGACATCGTCTCCAAGAGCGACCTCGATGAACTCAAGGATATCCTCGATACCCGCAACTACCTGGTCCACCAGTTCTACAAGAAGGAGATGATCGAGGCCCAGGTCAAGAACCTGACCTTCCTGACCCAGAAGTTCAACTACCTGAAGAAGTTCTGCAACCGCGTCACCAACTTCAACGAGATGCTGACCAAGAGGATGAACGACATGTACGTCCGCATCAAGGAGTACATCCACAAGTAGATAGAGCAGACGATGAGGGGCGGCCGATCCGCCCCTCATTTTTGTTTAAATTATTTTGTATCTTTAAAGAAACTCAAAAGTTGTTTTTAAAAGTTTCCTATTTCTTTCAAAGTAAAAAGCCTGCCGCTAGGGCAGGCTTATCTCATGCGGTTTAGGCTACACCTGAGGAGCGGTCTCACCCGAGGGCTCACCCTCGGGATTCTCACTCTGAGCCGGCGCCTCAGCCGCGGGCTGGGCCTCGGCGCTCCCGCTGGCTGCGTCAGCGGAATCCTTGGCCTGGAGGTTCCAGGCCTTGATGTTTCCGATGGAGCGGGTGGTGTCCTGGTACAGGTCCAGATAGGACATGCGGAGCTTGTCGTTGTGCATGGCGACCAGGGACTCGTCGACCAGCTTGGCCAGGTCGCCGAGCTTGGCGGGAGGCGTGGAGATGACACCCTGCAGGCCGAAGCCGCGCAGGAGGTTGACCGCCTCCTTGATACGGCCGCTATCCA
The DNA here is from genome assembly GCA_944372245.1 of uncultured Bacilli bacterium. GTDB lineage: Bacteria > Bacillota_I > Bacilli_A > RFN20 > CAG-288 > CAG-568. The sequence continues at coordinate 13,204 of CALVYN010000019.1, read as the reverse complement.
TCTTGGAGAAGGCCTCGTCGAAGATGACCAGACGCAGGGTATTGTCGTCGGAGGAGGCGCGATAGAGCTGGGCGAAGGAGGCGAGGATGGAGATGTAGAAGGGGGTCTGGGTCTCACCACCGGACTGGCGGCGGAAGCTGTGGGCCAGCGAGGACTCGACGGCGTTGGGACCCTCGCCCCTCTTGACCAACAGGTCGAAGTTCAGATAGGTGGTGTAGTCGGTGAAGCGCTCGATGTTCTGGCGGATGCGCTCGCGGTCCTGCTCGTTGGAGTCGCCCTCGTCGGAGATCAGGGCGAAGAGCTCGTCCATCTGGGCCTTGTACTTGCTCATGAACATGTCGTCCGCATCGCCGGTGGTCAAGAGCAGCGGGTCCATGATCATGTTGTAGTACTCCAGGAGGTCCTTGTTGGGGCTGACGGTGAAGCGGTACCTATCGCGTCCGAAGCGGACGTCGACCAGGGCCTCATTGAGCTCGTCGATCTGGGAGTGGACGGTCTCGATCAGCTGGCGGAGCTTGTAGACGAAGTCGTCCTTGAACTCGCGGATGGCCGCGCTGTGGGCCTCCTCGATCTTCTTGTTGTACTCGGGCAGAAGGACGTTGGACAGCTCGTTGAGCTCGCTGGAGAAGGGCTCGTTGGTGTTCTCCTGGGTGGTGTCGTAGCTGAGGTTGTAGGTGGTGATGTAGCGGGTGCGCTCGGACAGGAGCACGTCCTTGGTCGACTTCTGGCGCTGGACGTAGCGGGAGTAGAGCGAGCGGGCCTGCTCCTTGACCTGGTCGGTGTTGTACTTGCTGCGCAGCTCCTCGTAGGCCTGCTCGTAGGCCTCGCGCTCCTCGTCGGTGTAGTCGGCCAGAGCGGTGCGATAGTTCTCCACCTGGGCGCGGTCCTGGGGCAGGGTCTCCTTCATCAGGCGGTCGATATCGCGCAGGGTGCCGCCCTTGTCCACCGCCAGCTGCTCGCGGCGCTGGGACAGGTCGGCCAGATCCTCGTCGACCGCCTTGATCTGGGCGTCGATGGCGGCCACATCCTTGAGGTTGCCCTCCTTGAGCTGGTCGTCCAGGCGCTGGACCTGGGCCTCGAGGTCGGGAATCTCCTTCATCTGGAGCAGGTCGTCGCGGTAGTTGAGCGCCTCGCGGGCCGACATCACGTTCAGGTTCGAGGCCTGGGAGAGGCTCTGGCTCAGGAAGCGGAGGCGGCCGATGGCCCGGTCGACCACGTTGAAGCGGTCCCTCACGCCCAGAGCGGAGGAGGCGTCGACCTTGGTGCCGATGAGTAAGTTCTGGGGCCGGCGCAGGTACCAAGTGGTGAAGTTGCGGTAGCCGGTGCAGTTGGCCAACAGACCCGAACCGGAGTCGCGCGCATCCTCGAAGGTCTGGCACTTGCGGATGCGGCCCAGCAGGTAGTCGGCGTAGGCCCGAGCCTCATCCGAGGCGGCATCGATCAGGCTGGCGCAGGACGAGGGGGAGGCGGGGTGCTCGGCGACAAACTGCATCACGCGCTCGGAGTCGATGACGTTCAGGTGGTAGTAGTTGTAGCGCTGCACGATCTCGGCCATGATGCGATAGGCCTCGGTGTAGTAGGCCGGGTCGACGAAGATGTTGAGCAGGTTCTGGCCCAGGCAGGCCTCCAGGGCCGCGGTCCACTGGGGGTCGTTGACGTCGATGCAGTCGCCGAACATCTTGACCTTGGCGTCGGGATGGTGGGCGCGGAGGGTCTCGGTGAAGTCGTGGAGGCAGGCCTGGTAGACGCCGGGGAGGATCTTCTGGCCGGAGCCGACGTTCTTCAGCTGCTGGCTCAGCTCCTGGTGCTCGCTGCTGAGGGTGTAGATAGTCTGGTCGATCTGGACCAGCAGGGCGCTGACCCCGCGGCGGAAGGCGTCCATGTCCTTCTGCAGGGGCTCGAGGCACTTGGGGTCCAGGGAGTCAGCCTGGCAGTTGGCCTTGACCTCCTCGCACTGGTTGGCCACCTCGATGCAGAGGTTGAGGAACTGGGAGATCTTGTCCTTGAAGTTGTCGTCGTTGGAGATCTCGTCCAGGTTGATCTGGGACAGGGAGGACCGGCAGTCGGCCGCGGCGGTGGCGAAGTCGGCGCAGTACTCGTAGACCTGCTTGAGGATGTTCTGCTCCTGGGTCTTCAGGGCGGCGATGCGCTGCTCGACCCGCTCCTTGCGCTGGCTCAGGTCGGAGGACATGGAGTAGCCGGCCGAGCCGACCTTCTTGGCCATCAGGCCCTCGCGGTCCTTGTTGAGGTCTCTGATCTGCTGGTCGACCTGGACGATCTGCTCGCTGATGGTGGTCAGGGAGTTCTGGAGGCTGGCCAGGCGGTTCTCGTCGGCGGTCAGGGTGCTCTGGGCGTAGTCGAAGTCGGCGCGGGCGGAAACGTAGGTCAAAGTGCCGAGGTTCTTCTTGGTCTCGGTGTACTTGCTGTAGGCCTCCTCGATGCGCTTGAGGGCCTCGATGCGCTCGCGCAGGCGGTTGGACTGGACCTGGAGCAGGCGGTACTGCTCGATGTTCTTGCGCATCGGCTCGATGTTGACCTTGTGCTCGACGTCGCAGACGAACTCGGTGATGAACTGGGAGATGTCCGAGATGGGCACGAAGGAGACCGACTTCTTAAACAGGGTGAAGTACTTGTCGGAGAGGTTGCCCAGGACCTTCTTCAGGAACTGGCGGTACAGCTCGTTGGTCTCGAAGAACTGGTAGTCCCCCCGCTTGTAGTTGGAGGAGAGGTACTCCTCGAACTCGCGGTAGGTCAGGGCTCGGACGTTGGTGTCGATCAGGTCCTTGTTGGTGAAATTGTTGGAGGGGAAGCCGGTGTTGAGCCAGAAGAAGTGGCGGTCGTCCTTGCCGTCGGCGAAGCTGTCGATGACGATGCCGAGGGTGAACTCGTGGTCCTTGACGGTGTCGTAGAACTGCAGGGCGATGTAGGTGGTGAAGCGGCCGGGGCGGAGGACCACGACCTGGCCGTCGGGGGTCTCGCCCGTCTCGCAGCGGAGGTAGCCCCTCAGGGTGCGGCCGGTGCGCTCGTTGGCCGCCTTGTTGAAGTTGCGGCCGGTGGTGTCGCCCAGAAGGACGATCTGCATCGCGTCGATGACGGTCGACTTGCCGGTGCCGTTCTCACCGGTCAGGAAGGTGATGTTCTCGATGTTGGCCGTGGTGTTGAGGAAGTAGTGCCAGTTGATGAGTCGGATCTTTGTCAGCTTGATCATTTTCGCCTACCTCCTAGAAACCCTCGGGTTCGGGATCGTCACCGTCAACGGCATCTGTCTCCGCTTCTGCCTCGCTCTCGGGCTGAGCCTCCTCAGCCTCGGGCTCGGTTGCCTCACCAGCCTCGGAAGCCTCCTCCGTCGGGGTCTGGGCCTGCTCGGTCTCCTCGGCCTCAGGCTCGTCGCTCTCGGCGGGGGTATCGGTCAGAGGCTCCTCCTCGGCGGTCTCGCCACTGACGTAGCGGTAGAGGGCGTTCATGCGCTCGCGGTTGATGACGAAGCGGATGCTGGGCAGGATGTAGAAGCTGTAGTTGGTATCGTTGAAGCTGCCCTTGTTCAGGGTCACGACGTTGTAGGTCTGCAGGGTTTTGAGGGCCTGGCTGATCTGGTCCAGGCTCAGGCGCTTGGTGGGGCTGGACAGGCCCAGGTCGGAGAGGTACTGCCTCAGGAGGTTCGCATCCATCGGGACCTCCTGGGTCGAGGAGCGCTTCTCCAGCTCGGTCTCGTAGTGGGTGCGCAGGGCGTAGACCACCAGGGTGGTGGCGGTGTTGAAGCGGACCGTGTTGCGGTCCTCCTCGGAACGGACGAAGATTACGCCGGAATCGTCGTCCCGGGACAGGATCATGTCCATGAAGCTCAAGTAGTTGTTGAACAGCTCCCAGTGCTTCTCGATGAAGGCATACTCGGGGGTGAAGCGATCCATCCTCGAGGCGCGGTCGTACTTCTTGCGGATGATGTAGCAGTGGAAGAGAAGGCTGTTGATGACCTTCTTGAACTGATCCTTCTCCGGCGACTTGAGGGCGTTGTAGTCCTCGAGGAATCTATCCTGAACACTCATTGCGCTAGTGCTCCTTTCTCTTGATCGTGAACCGATACATCGGCATCCGGTAGCCGCAGTGCTCGATCGTGTCTTCCTTGCGCTCGATGGTGAAGAAGGAGTTGCCGAACTCCGCCTGGACGATCGCCAGGATCAGGAGGACCAGGTCCTCGATCCCGTTCAGAGGGATGTCGAGCGAGGTGATCTCCTCCCGGCCAGCGAAGGCCCTTCTCATGAACTGCTCGATGACCTCCTCGGAGTAGGGGCTGACGGCGTTGTTGAGGAAGTCCTCCATCATCCCGTCGTCCATCCCGCCGAGGTCGTCCGCCAGAGAGAGGGGCTCCTCATCGGGGCGCAGCTCGCGGCGGAAGGGCATGTAGAGGGACTCGGGGCGGAGGATGCCGACCCTGACGGGCGAGATGGTGTCGACCATCTGGCCCAAGAGGGGCGAGTTCTCCTCGTTGGCGCCGGGGTGGTCGCGCAGCTCCTTGGCCACCGAGGCGATGATCTTCTCCAGCTTGCCCTTGACCGACTTGTCGGTGCCCGAGAGGTAGTTGACCTTGCGCTGGACCGCCTCGGTGTAGTCGGAGTTGACCCGGTCGATCTCGTTGAAGCTCCTGTTGATGCGGTTGAAGACGTCGATGACGTAGTTGAGGTTCTGGATGACCAGGTCGGTCGCCTGGGCCGGACCGAGGCCGAGGTGGGCCGGGTCGAGGCGGGCCTGGGAGGCCAGCCGGGCCACCACCCGCTCGTCGCGCAGCCAGCGGGTCACGATGGCGACGATGGGGCGGGAGTACAGTCCGAAGGAGTCGTAGGTCTTCATCGGGTGGTAGATGGGCTCGCTCACGTGGGTGCGGAAGTCGTCGAAGTGCTGCTGCAGCGCCTCGTTGGGGCTGCTCACGTCGACCAGGCGGTGGTTGTAGACCACGATGGAGTGGTACAGCAGGGTGACGAACAGCTCGAGTTGCTGGGAGTTGTGCACCGCGTTGGCCAGGGTGCGGTACATGTACTCGTCCTCCTTCTCGTCCTCCAGCTTGAGCTCGGAGTAGGTCTGGTGGACCAGGGGGATGTAGGTCGTATCCTGGGTCGCCAGGTCGGCTAGGACCTCCAACAGCTTGATGGAGTAGGCCGGCAGGAAGATCAGCTCCTCGTGGGTCTGGTAGTCCTTGATGATCTGAAACCAGCCGCAGGCGGACAGCTTGCGGACGATGTAGGCGAACTTGTCGCCGTCCTCCTCGGCGGGACTGACGTCCTCGTCCCCATCCCGATCGTCATCCATATCCGAGCGGATGCTGAACAGAGAAGCCAGGTCCTGGCCGTGGGCGCGCAGCATCTCCATGTAGTCCGCGCGCAGGATGTGGGCGTTATAGAGCTTGAGGCAGTGGTAGAGGGTGATCAAAGCGTAGGCGTAGATCGCCCGATACTTGCGCGACAGGGGCGAGAACAGCCCCTCCGGCAGGACGCTGAAAAGCGCTTCCGTCTGCCGCCGGTCTCTCGAGTCACTCATGTGCACCTCCAGAATTCAAACACGACAACAACGACCGTCCGACACGGTCCCCTGAAACATTCCTCTGAGCCCTTGATTAGGCAAAAAGAATTATAAGCAGTATCTACATTGCGGCCAATGAAATTGAGCACACAATTTTAGACATTCGCATCCGGCTCGACCCCGGGTTAGACCAGACCTAGTCCCAGCCGGATTAACAACTTATTAACAGGCGCCCTCCTGTGGGCTTCACCCCCGGGCAACCTGCGATTTAAAGCGCTTTTTCAACATTTTTGTATACAATATAATAAGTCTTTAACATGTGAAAGGAGATTGTACATATGAAAGGCGCATCCGCTGTGAAGAAGCTGCGGCGCGACCTGCTGGGCCTACTCGTCCTCTGGGGCGTGCTGGCCGGACTGGTCGGCCTGTCGCTCGATCCGACCTTCGCCGGACAGGGCTATCTGTTCGGTGAGGATTTCTTCATCGTCCGCCTCGTCCACGCTCTGGGCCTGCCCACCGAAAACGTCACCTCGGCCTCCTGGGGCCTCTTGACCACCGTCGGCTTCGCGGTCCTCTTCTGCACCCTGGGCGAGATGGCCGTCACCCCGGCCGACCCGGCCGAGCGGCACGCCCGCACCCCCTGGTATCAGGCGGCGGTGGCCGTGGCCTCCGGCCTGGGTCTCATCCTCTTCGGCTTCATCGCCGTCTTCTGCTCCAACCTCTTCAACTCCAGCGTCAACGACAGCCTCATCTGGCTGGCTGAGACCCTGATCATCTCCCTGATCCCCGTCCTGATGGTCGCCGCTGTCTACCTTCCCGTCAGCTGGGCCATCGCCCGGAAGCGCGCCCACAGGAAGGTGCCTGCTCCCGTGGCGACCGTCAACGGTATCGTCGAGCCCGGCCAGGCCGATAAGACCCGCCACCTGCGCCTAGCCACCATCGTCATCATGGTGATCTGGGGCATCCTCTCGGGCCTGGTCGCCTTCGGCATCGACCCGAGCTTCCACCTCTTCGGTGAGGACTTCTTCCTCCTGACCGCCTTCGAGGGTCTAAACATCGCCGTGCCCTTCATCGACCGCGCCTCCTGGGCCTTCCTCTGCACCGTCGAGCTGGTGGTCTTCGCCGGCGTGGTCCTGGCCTGCACCACCCTGCCCGCGGAGCGGACCGAGCGGACTGCCTACCACTATCGCAAGCTGGCGGTCGGCCTGGTCCTGGATGCCATCTTCGGAGTCACCTTCGCCCTGGAGATCCTCGCCGCCTGGGGCCAGTTCCCCGCGGAGCGGATCGTCGACATCCTGATCTTCGCCGCCGAGGCGATCATCTCCTCCCTGGTGCCCATCGTCGTGGTCTCTCTGCTCTGGCTGGTCATCTCCGCGGCGGTGGCCGCCTCCAAGCCGCGCGCCAAGGCACCCACCCCCACCTTCGACACCTCGAACCTCCCCAACCCCTGCCTCTCCTACTCGCGCCTGGGCCGGCGCTCCGACCCCGAGCGCTTCAGGAAAGTCCACCTGCCTCGCTAGTCGCCATTCGAAACATCGGGCCGGCTCGCTGCCGGCCCTTTTTAATACTTAAAACTCAAGAGAACATTCAAGGATTGCTTACTACCTGAGATTTAGGGCAGCCTGCATCTGAAAAATCCTTAGTCAAATGCGAATTTTCCCCTGCTCGTCCACGTTGAAATCCCGCTTTTCATCTATACTTCTTCCGATGAAAAACACAGCTATCACCATCCCGGCCAAGGTCCGGCTCGAGAGAGGAAACCGGATCCGCGCCTCGCTCAAGCGCAACCGCATCTGGGAGGTCGACTTTCTCCGCGGCCTCTTCTTTCTGACCGTCTTCATCTACCACCTGGCGTGGGACTTCACCATGCTGCCCTTCGTCTTCTACAACTTCTACGACCTGGCCTCGCCCGGCTTTGTCAACCTCGTGACCATCTGCGAGGAGATCCTGGGCCGCGACGGCATGGAGTGGGCCGTCAGGTTCTTCTCCGGCACCTTCCTCTTCATCACCGGCGTCTGCTGCTCCCTCTCTCACGACAACTTCCTCCGCGGCCTCAAGCTCTTCGCCTGGGGTGAGGTTCTGACCCTTGTGACCGTCGGCATCGTCCTCTTCGGCCAGACCAACGAGCTGATCGTCTTCGGAATCCTCTACTGCATCGGCTTCTGCGTCGCCATCTACGGCCTCTTCCAGAAGCTGGAGAGGAAGCTGAACTTCAAGACCTCGCCCTGGGTCTACATCATCTTGGGTCTAATCATCTGGGCGGTGGGCTACTACTTCATCTACGGCCTCAGAGCCGACAGCTACGACGCGGGAAATATGGTCTCATTCGATGAGATGAGCGTTGGAAACATCCTCCAGATCATCGTCGGAACCAAGTATTCCTACGGCGACAGCTTCCCCCTCTTCCCCAACGCTGGCAAGATCCTGGTCGGCATCGGCGTGGGCCTGTTGGTCTACGGCCCCAAGCGCGGCAAGCGCTCGCTCTGCCCTAGGGCGGACGGCTGGTGGTTTGCCCCCATCGAGTTCATCGGTCGCCACTCCCTGCTGCTCTATCTGGGCGAGCAGGTCCTCGCCTGGGTCGCCTTCGTGGCGGTGATGCTGCCGCTAGGGTACACCCTGGGCTTCTAGGAGGTTTCAGATGTCTGAAAAGAGAGATATCGACGAGCTGACCCTCTGGGAGCGCGTCTTCCAGTCCTCGGAGGGCTACGAGGGGACCGCGCTCACCTTCAGCTTCCTCAAGGTCTCCTATCCCAAGCTCAAGAAAAGGATCGTCCAGGTGTCCGAACGACTGAAGACCCTCGGCATCGAGGCTGGAGACGTGGTCTGCCTCTGCGCCCCCAACATCCCCCAGGCCGTCTACTGCCTCTACGCCCTCAACCGCATCGGCGCCATCGCCTTCATCGTCCACCCGCTCTTCCCCGCCGAGACTCTGAACGAGGACCTCATCCGGGCCAAAGCCAAGCTGATGCTGGTCATCGACCAGCGCCTGACGGCCTACCAGGGCACCATCACCGCCTGCCCCATCGTCACCATCTCCCCCAAGGATGACCTGCCCCTGGTCGCCAAGCCCTTCTACCGCCTCATCTACCAAAAGCAACTAAGAGGCGTCAGCGACCGCCGGCGCCTGGGCCGGGTCAAGCGAACGGCTCTGACCAGCCTCAACCGCGACTCGCTCAAGCCCTCGGTCTACCTCGAGAGCGGCGGCACGACCGGCCGGAGCAAGATCGTCGTCCTCAACGACCGGGCCATCTCCTATCCCGGCGGTCTGGCCCTCTACATCCTAGAGAAGGATGCCGAGGTGGCCAAGGGCACCGCCATGATCGGCGCCCTGCCCATGTTCCACGGCTTCGGCCTCGCCATGGGCGTCCACGCCCCGCTGATCAACTGCGCCACCTCGGCCCTGATGATCTCCTACGACCTCAAGGACATCATCAAGCACCTGAAGAAAGGCAAGCTCAACTACCTCCTGACCATCCCCTACGCCGCCCGCAAGCTGCTGGATAACCCCGAGTTCAGCGGCCCCAAGCTCCGCTGCCTCTCCCACGCCTTCATCGGTGCGGACAAGCCGCCCCGCCCCCTCTTCGACGAGTGGAACCAGAGGATGCGAGAGTCGGGGGCCGACTGCCCCCTCCTCGAGGGCTACGGCCTGACTGAGACCACCACAGTCATCGCGGTCAACCGCCGCTCGGCCTGCCGGGTCGGCTCGGTCGGTCAGCCCCTGCCGGGAACCCGAATCCGCGTGGTCGACCCCCAAGGTCACGTCCTCCCGGCTGATGCCGAGGGCGAGATCCAGATCGCCACGCCGGCCATGATGCTGGGCTACCTGGATGACCCCGAGACAACGGCCAAGGCGCTGATCAAAGACGAGGAGGGCACCACCTGGCTGGCCACCGGCGACCAGGGCCACCTGGACGAGGACGGCTACATCTACTTCAAGGACCGTTTGAAGAACGTCTTCAAGATCGCCGGGCACAACATCTTTCCCAACGATATCGAGTCGGCCGTCTCCAAGAATCCCTCCGTCGCCGCCTGCGCCGCCATCCCCGTGGCCGACGAGCGCCACCCCTACATGCACCTGTTTATCGAGATGAAGAGAAACGTCGACACCGAGAACGCCCTCAGGGTGATCAAGGCCGAGCTAAACAGCCGCCTGATCCGCTACGAGGTGCCCGAGGTCATCGAGGTCATCGACCGCATGCCCCGCACCAACGTCGGCAAGATCGACCGCAAGATCCTCTCGGCTCAGGCCCTCAAAGAGAAGAAGAAGTAATCAAATTCAAAACCAAGTATTCAAAATTAACAACCCTTAGACTTTCTAAGGGTTGTTTTTAATGCCTCTAATCTTCCTCCACCCACAGACACTCAAGCTCAAACTTTTTGAACGCAAAAAAGGAGCCGTCAGGCGTTCGGCGATGCCGAATCTCTGACAGCTCCCTCTCGTTCCAGATTGCGAGGAGCGCTACTCCTCGGGGAAGTAGGTATAGGTGGCTTCGGTCTCACCCACCGCGAACCTCTGCTGGTCGCCGTCGTAGCCGATCATGGTGCGCGTCTTGACCATGCCCAGCTGGTCGACGACGAGGTAGAGGTCGAAGTAGGTCTCCTTGCCCTCCTCCATGAGGTTGGCGGGAGGGTCGTAGATCAGCTCGTCGTAGCTGGTCACCTGCCCGCTCTCGTCGGTGGGGAAGTGCATGTACTGGTAGAACCGCCTGGACTGGGTGCGCAGGAAGTCTCCGTAGTAGAAGCCGCCGGTGTAGTAGTCCTGGGAACCGTAGAGGTAGTACAGGACATAGCTCTTGGCGTTGCCGCTGCCCAGGTCCTCGTTGAGGGCGACGTGCTCCTGGCCGGCTGCGCCCCTGGTCGTCGTGGTGAGAGTCCACGTGTCGGTATCCGGCACCCGCTTCAGCTCGGTGAAGCGATAGGTGGGCGCGAACCCGACCTCGTCGTTCTCCGTGATCGTGGCACCCGACCAGGTCTCCTCGATGGTGTAGCTGTAGTCGTCCTCGTCGTTGTTGAGGATGGTGTGGTTGGTATACTGGCCGATCTCATCGCCGTACTGATAGGATCCATCGTCCGCGACCACGCGCTCGTAGTGGTGCTCCACATAGTTGTAGTCGACCGTGTGGACCGTCTTGGCGACGCGGTTGGGCGTGAAATCCAAGAGGTAGGAGTTGAGGGGTTCGGGAATGTTGGACTTGCACGAGACGAGCAGGGCGGTGGGCAGCAGCAGTGCGAGCAGGATGTTCTTTCTCACGCGTGGGTCCTCCCGGAGTCTAGGCGATGGTGTAGACCGCTTCGAGGTCGAAGCGGCCACTCCGATCGGTGGTGTAGTCGTGGGTCTTGACGACCTCGCGGGTCAGTACGCCGGTGCTGTCGTAGTAGAGGTCGATGTCCCAGGCGGCGTTGCCCCTGAAGGCGCGGCGGCCGGAGAACTCCATACCGTGGTAGGTGCCCGACAGGCCGTAGATCCAGCAGGTGAAGCGGGAGTTGCGCACGTAGACGTGCACGCCGCCATCCTTCTCCTGCCTGACCTTCAGACGGCCGGCGGTGTTGCCGGCGAGGTTCTGAAGCAGGGTGTCGCTGAATTCGAACATCGCGGGCTGGGGCTGGTCCTCGTAGGTGCCGTCATAGGCGACGTGGAAGCTGTCCGCGGAGATCATCATCGGGACGTGGAGCAGGGTGCTCAAACTGTCCTCGTAGGTCTCCTCGTAGGGGTTCGTGGCCAGGGGGTCATCCGTCGGGGCCTCCCAGGTGACGTACTGGTAGTAGTCGAGGTCGACGTTGCCCTCGAAGGTCAGGTCGTCGGGATCGGCGGTGCTGCTGCTCCAGACATCCATGGCGAAGCCGGAGATGGTGGAGGTGTAGGTGGTGTCGGCGTGGCCGGTCAGAGTCTCAGCGTAAGCGACGCCGTTCTCGAGGAACTTCGCGTCGCTCGCCGCGGAGCAGCTGGCCAGACCCATGGTGAGGCAGAGGAAGGGAAGCGCTAATGCTTTTATCTTCACAGGTTGGCCCTCCTTTCGATCAGTACAGCCTGATACCCATGCCGGTCTCGGTGATGCGGGACCTGGTGATGTCGAAGTTGATGAAGACGTGGGTGCCGGGTGCGGGGATGTTATCGATCAGGAGGTAGCCTTTCTTTTCCTCTCCGTTGGAGTCGAAGTAGGACACGACCGCGAACTTGCGCTCGCCGTAGTCAGCAACCTCGTTGACGACGGCCTGGACGCCGGTGGTCTCACTCAGGGTGTAGGCGTCGTGAGGCACCTCGATCAGGTAGTTCTTGGTGAACACGCGGGTGCCCAGACCCTGGATCAGCTTGCCGGAGATGACGGGGGTGGAGGGGAAGCGGTACTCGCCGATGCCGAAGAAGAAGATCAGGCCAGCCTGGTACAGCGCCGCCCTGCGCTCCTTGTCGAACTTGGCCAGCTCGCCCTTGTGGGCGTTGATCAGGTAGGTGTAGGGATCGACGCTGCGCTTGGCCTCCTCCTTGGAGTCGGCGATCTTCTTCTTGAGGTTGGCGACGGTGCGCTTGCTCTCGGCCTTGACCTTGGAGAGGTTGTTGTCGAAGACCATCTCCTCGCCCTTGAGGGCCTGCTCCAGGGCGTTGTTCTTCTGGTCGGCGAAGGTGTCGCGGAAGATGTGGTACTCGTCGCGGCGCCTCTTGATGGTGTCGCGGTCCTTGTTGGTCGCCAGGAACTGCTTATAGTCGGCGACCTCCTTGGCCTTGAGGTCAGCGTAGAGCTTGGCGTTGTTGGCCTTGATCTCGTGCACGGCCTTCTTGTGGTCGGCCTTGAGCTGGGCCACGGACTGCTTGGTCGCGGCCTTGGTCTTGGCAATCTGCTCGTTGATCTCGTTGATCTTGAGGGTCAGCTCCTCCTGGGCCTTGGCCTTGCGCTCGGCCACCAGCTGGTCCCAGGCGGGCTTGCGCTGCTCCGCGGGCTGGTCCAGCAGGGCCTTGAACTCGTCGGGGGTGACGGAGTCCAGCGTGCGCTGGAAGTCCTCCTCGATCTTGTTGGCCTTGGCGGTCCACTCATCCTGGCAGGCCGCGATGCGGTCCTCCAGCATCTTGGCGAACTCGGGGTAGCGAATCTGCGAGCCACCGCCCTGGACGGTCTTGTAGTTCACGAACACGCCGTGATACTCGTCGAAGGCCGCGATGGGGGTGACCACGTGGTCGCCCGCATCGTCGTTGATGCCGACGCGCGACCAGTCGATCTTCAGCTGGACCTGGGCGCCGGCCTCCAGGGTCACGCCGGCCAGCACGAAGAAGGTGCGACCCGCGGCGTTGAGGTGGAGCAGGGGGGTGCCGTTGACATCCTCGGTGCGGACCACGGTCGCGGCCAGGTCGCCCTGGTCAGCGAGGGTGAACGCGTCGTTGGGGATGTTGGCGGTGCCGTTAAACTCGGTCAGGCTGTGAGCGGTCAGGTAGGCACCGACGTACTCCCTGACCTTGGCGGGCAGGTTCAGAGTGGCTCCGAGCAGGTCGATCTGATCGGCGCGGACGGTGACGGAGAAGGCGTTGGAGACAGGGATGCGCGGGACGATGCTGTCCTCGGTGTCGCAGTCGAAGAAGTAGGTGTGGTCGACATCGAAGGTCGCGTAGATGATCGAGTCGTGCTCGACGCCCTCGGGCTTGGCGGGCAGGCGGATGATGATACCGGTGCTGCCATCGGTGATGTTGTCGACGTCAGCCGCGCCG
>CALVYN010000018.1 GCA_944372245.1 uncultured Bacilli bacterium | reverse complement strand
CTCGAATGAAAGCAAAGCTTCCTTCTCCCTTCCGAGAGGAGCTCACTGAACCTGTCTCATTCTAGGGGTTCACGACACCTCTAAAAAAAGACCGCCAGACTGTCATCGAGTCTGGCGGTCTTTGAACTTTTGAGGGAAGGAAAACGCTAGGTTCAGGTTGAGACCATAAGAGATTGTGAATATTGGCTGGCAATAGAGGCGAGATAGCTGTTTGAGAAAGGCGCAAAGGGGATCAGCTTCGCACCAGTGGTCCCTCATCGGTTAAACTCTCCTCTGTGGAGGTGTGAAATGAGATTCTGCTCTTTCAATGTCAACGGCCTGAGGGCCATCTTGAAGAAGGAGGGCTTCGAGTCGGTTATGCAGTCGCTGGACGCCGACATCATCTGCTTCGGTGAGACCAAGCTCTCCGATAGCAATTTTCCCTATCAGCCCGAAGGGTATCAGGTCTACCACACGATCTCGAAGGTCAAGAAGGGATACTCGGGTGTAGCGGTTTTGACCAGAATCGCTCCGCTCTCGGTCAAATATGGACTCCTAGATGGCAAATACGATGAAGAGGGACGAGCTGTGACTCTGGAGTTTGCTGACTTCTACTTTGTCGGCCTCTACGTCCCCAACTCCGGTGCTGAACTCGAACGCCTCGCCTTCCGCCTCCAATTCCAAAAAGATCTGGAGGACTACCTCAATTTCCTCCAGCAGACCAAGCCCGTCATCACCGCCGGCGACATGAATGTCGCCCCGGAGGAGATCGATTTGAAGAATCCCAAGACGAACCACTTCTCCGCCGGTTTCACCGACGAGGAGCGCGAGGCGCACCGCCATCTGCTCAAGGTGACCAACACCTTTGACGCCTATCGAACTCTATATCCTGAAAAGGTTGAATACACTTGGTGGAGCTATCGGTTCCAATCTAGGGCAAAGAATATCGGTTGGCGAATCGACCACTACCTTCTCTCGAACTCTCTGAGGGAGCGGGTGAGCGACTGCATTATCCGGGGCGATATCAAGGGTTCCGATCACTGCCCAATCATCCTCGAGCTGAAATAGCTGTGCGGTTTTGAATCGCATCGATTTGCTGTGATGATGTTTGGAATCATCTAGGTGTGACTTATTTGGAATCCTGGTGAAAATAGTTATTTCTCCGGCTAGCTCTGTTTGTTTGATGAAAAAATATTTTTAGACTATAAACGAGCTTTGTTCAGCTGAACTTATCAAGCAAAGCAAGACTCGATCTATCTAATGGGAGATAGTTCTTTGGCCTTTCCGCCTTTAGTCTTCGGTGCGATGCCTAGGCATACCCTGCTAGGAGAGAGGTTTTTCACCTTGTGAATCGGGTCCTGCAATCATCAGAATTTGCTGAATAGAAGGCTTTTCGTGCCTTTGATAACAAATCTATGCTGAAATGGCATAGGGGCTCTGCTGCGGGCCTTGATGCCTCGGTTAAATCAGGGAGAGAAGCATCTCTTTCTGCCCTTGAAACAAGCTATGAAAACTGGCGTGAAAATAAGATGAATTGCATTTATAATGAGGTTAAGCAACCGGTGCCGGCTGCATGTTTTTTAAGGAGAGTTTCAAGATGTCCGACAATCAGACCAAAAACCGCGTGACTATCTACCAGGTCGCGCATCAGGCTAACGTCTCTCTCGCCACCGTCTCCCGCGTCATCAACAATCATCCCAACGTCACCGAGAAGACCCGCCAACGCGTCCTCGACACCATCAAGGTCCTAGGCTATAAGCCTTCTGCCCTCGCTCAGTCGCTCGCGAAGGCCAAGACGACCAATGTCGGCATCATGCTGCCCGAAAACTCCTATGTGTATACCTCCAACATGCTCTCCGGCATGGTTACCGTCGCCAAGTCCTACGGCTTCCGCTCCTCCCTGTTCGTCACCAAGAGGATCAAGGCTGACGCTCAATCCCAGGTGGAGAAGCTGATCACCTCCCACGTCGACGGCGCAGTCATCTACGATGACGAGCTGTCGATCGAGGAGCTCTCGATTCTCAAGAAGTACGAGGTCCCCGTGGTCATCATCGGCCACGAGATCGAGGATCAGTTCACCGCCAGCGTGCCCCTCGACTTCAAGTCCGGCATCCTCCAGGCTGTCGATGCCTACTACGAGCGCGGCGGGAGGGAGATCACCTTCCTCCAGGTCGACTCCGAGGGCTTCCTCATGGACGAGCTGCGCGACGAGCTCAACCGCCACTGCCGCGAGAAGAGCATGACCTTCTCCATCATCGACTGCGACGACTCCTACCAGCGCCTGTACATGGATATGTGCACCCGCTTCAGGAACAACCCCAACACCCACGGCTACTTCATCGCGCCCCGCGACTCCCTGGCCTGCGCGGTCACCAACGCTGCTACTGACCTGGGTCTGAAGGTCCCTCAGGACATCGAGGTCCTCTCGGTCATCGGCACGAAGTACTCCTACATCGCTCGCCCTCAGATCTCCTCGCTGAGCCTCGACATGTTCATGGTCGGCTCCATCGCCATGCGCATGCTCACCAAGTTCATGACCAATCCCGAGAAGCTCAAGAAGAAGGTCTATCCCCTCAAGGCTAACTACGTGGTCCGCGGCTCGACCAACGATCCTGCCGACCCGACTCTCTAGTCGCCTCTCCTAGGAGGTTTGCCCATGCCCTCTATACTCCCTCTGCTGGCCCGATTCACGGGTGGCCAGACCGCTGGTATCGTCATCGGCTCCATCTTCGGTGCCGCCCTCTTAGGGGTTGGCATCTTCTTTCTGGTCGTCTATCTGTATCGGCGCCGCTGCCGCAAGGTCTTCAGAGACCTGGAGAAGGATTACCAGGAGGCCATGGGCGCCATCAAGGATGGCTGTCAGCCCGACATCCGGCGTCTGAAGACCATCGGTGAGAAGTCCGAGGATTTCCGCCTCAAGGGCGAGGAGTGCGAGGCGCGCCAGCAGCGCATCCTCCAGCGCGAGGCCGAGCTGGCCGCGACCAACATCACCGCCGTCAGGATCCAGCTGCAGAAGCGCAACTACCGCGGTATCGGCAACAGCCTGAATGAGGCCAGGAGCACCCTGGAGAACCTCAAGCGGGAGACCGAGTCCTTCCGCCAGGCGCTCAAGTCCTACCTCGCCAAGGACACCGAGTTCCACAAGTCCCTCTGCCAGGCCCGCGAGACCCTGGTCAAGTTCAAGGAGTTCTGCCAGGACCACAGCGTCGATCTGGTCTATGTCCAGCCGGTTCTGGACTACGTGTTCAGCGGCCTGAACAATCAGTTCGAGGAGTTTGAGGTCCTGCTGGATGCCGCCGACTACGAGGCGGCCCAGAAGCTCTTCGACGGCATCGCCCAGGTCGTCAACGCCCTGTCCACCTACGGTGTCCAGCTGCCCGACATCATCGCGGCTGCCAACTCCGTCCTGCCCAGCCAGCTCCGCTCCCTCTATCTGGAGTATCGCCACATGGTCGCGGAGGAGATTCCTCTGGAGCACCTCGACGTGGAGAATGAGATCAAGGGTATGGCCGACCAGATTCAGCAGGTGCGGAAGAATCTCGCCTCGCTGGATATCGGCCACAGCATGGATGAGCTCAACGCCATCCGCCAGCACATCCTCCAGCTGCGCAACGCCTTCAAGGCGGAGGTCGAGGCCAAGGAGGCTCTCAAGAGCCACCCTGTCGACTTCGCCCAGAAGCTCTATGAGGTGCAGCTGGCTGCCAGAGACCTCAATCAGACCTATGCGGCTCAGCGCTCGCGCTACGTGATCGCCGACGACCGCATCAGCGAGCTGGAGGCTCTGCCAGAGCGCATCAGCGACGTGGAGAAGTCCACGGCCCTGTATAGCGAGCTGGCTAACGCCACCATCCCCCAGCCCTTCACCGCCCTCTTGGACAAGTCCCAGCAGCTGGGGCGCGACCTCGAGGATATCATTAGCACCATCGCCGAGCTGAGGGACTACCTGAAGGGTCTCGACTCCGATGCGGAGGATATGAGGGTCAGCACCGTGGTCCTCTTAAAGAGGCTCTACCAGATCCGCTACCAGGCCCGCAAGACCGGACCTGGGCCCTACCTCAGGGAGATCTATGGCCGGTGCGAGGCCTACCTCAACAGCATCGACCAGTTCTCCGCTCACCTCGACAGCGTGCCCTGCGACACGATCAGGTGCAACGAGGAGTACGCCCGCATCGACAAGCAGGTCGAGGAGCTGGCCCAGTCGGTCCAGGAGCAGATCAACGCCTGCTCTCGGGCTGAGACCTACCTGATCCAGCTCAATCAGTACCGCACCGACTGCCTCAAGGAGATCCTCATCTGCGAGGACATCTTCAACGAGGGCCGCTTCAGCGAGGCCGCCCACAAGGCGGAGGAGCTGTTAGCGACCTGTCTGAGCGCCGTCCAGAGCCAGACCGAATTCGCCCCTCTGCAGTAGCCGTCAATCGATATCTGGAGGATTTCCACTGTGCAGACCGCGCTATATCTCGATGCGGCCGCTTCGGCGCGCCCGCTCGATGAAGTCGTCGCCCAGGCTGGCCAGATCAGCCTGGAGGACTTTGCCAACCCCGCCTCCATCCACGGCTTTGGCGAAGCCTGCAACCGCCTGGTCGAGGATGCCCGCCACACGATCCTGGAGACCCTAGTGGGAGATGCGGTCCGAGATTTCGAGTGCATCTTCACCTCGGGTGCCACCGAGGGCAACAACCTGGCGATCCTCGGCGCCGCTCATGCCAACGCCAACTACGCCAGGAGGGTGGTGACCTCGACTGCCGAGCACAATGCCGTATCCAAGGTCTGCGACCTTTTAGAGGGCGAAGGCTATGAGATCGTGCGGGTGCCCATCGGCCTGGATGGCCAGCCCGATCCTGTTGCCTTCGAATCGGCCCTGGCCAAGCCGGCCTGCCTCTTCACCTTCATCGCGGTGTCCAACCAGAACGGGGCGGTCCTGCCCATCGAGAGGATGGTTCAACGGGTTCGCCAAGCCCAGCCGCGCGCGGTGTTTCACACCGATGCGGCTCAGGCTCTCGGCAAGGTCAGACTCGACTGGTCCGCCTGCGACCTAGTGACCTTCTCCGGGCACAAGATCGGGGGCCTCAAGGGCAGCGGCGCCCTGATCAAGAGGAAGAAGTGCCGCCTCCTCCCGCCAGAGGTCGGCGGAGGCCAGGAGAACGGTTTGAGGTCGGGCACCTTGAACACCCCGGGCGATGTGACCCTGGCGACGGCGGTGGCACACGCCTATCGGACTCTGGATGAGCGCACGGCGCGTGCGAATCTATTCAAGAAGACACTCTTAGAAGACCTCGAGGGATTGGATGAGGTGGTGAACCTGTCTCCCAAGGGCTGCACGCCGTTTGTCATCGCCTTGGGACTGAAGACCAGGCGGGCCTCGACGGTGGTTCAGTACCTCTCCAGCAAGGGTATCTACATCTCCACCACGTCGGCCTGCGACGTGAAGAAGAACGAACCCAATCACATCCTCAGATCGATGGGTGTGCCCGCCCACGAGGCGGATAATCCCCTGCGCCTCTCCCTGATGGGAGAGCGCGAGGGCGAAGCGGAGGCGCACGCCTTCGCCTCGGCGCTGAAGGCGGCGATCGCCGCCCTCAGGCCCGAGAGATAGGAGCATGCAATGAGCGATATCGTAAAGCCTAGCGGCGAGGACATGGCGATCGTCTTCTTCGGCGAGCTGTCGACCAAGGGAAAGAATATCTTCGACTTCATCCGGCTTCTGGGAAAAAATATCAAGGACAAGCTGTCGGACTATCCCCAGCTGAAGTACGAGGTCCACAAGGACCACATCTACATCCGGCTCAACGGCGTGGATTACAGCGTGGTCGCCAAGGCCCTGGCCAAGGTGCCGGGCATCCAGGCCTACGCCCGGGTCAAGAACGTGGCCAAGGACCTCGAGGCCATCAAGGATGAGGCGGTGGCTCTGGCGAGATCCTCCAGCGCTCAGAGCTTCAAGGTCATCACCCGCCGCGTGGACAAGACCTTCCCCCACCACTCCGACGAGATCTGCCGCTGGGTGGGCGGAGCTGTCCTGCAGGCCTGCCCGGACAAGCATGTCGATGTCCACCATCCCGAGCTCGAGCTGCACATCTACATCCGCCCCGAGGGCGCGTATGTTTACGGGCCCAAGACCCTCGGTCTAGGTGGCTATCCTCTGGGCATCGCCGGCAAGGCTCTCCAGCTCCTCTCGGGCGGCATCGACTCCCCGGTGGCGGCCTACCTGATGATGAAGCGCGGCTGCCGGCTGGAGTGCATCCACTTCGCCGCGCCTCCCTACACCTCTGAGAAGGTCATCGGAAAGATTGCCGACCTCTTGGAGAAACTCGCCGACTATCAGCCGGCCATCAAGCTCTATGTCATCCCCTTCACCAAGCTGCAGGAGGCCATCTACGATGCGGCCGGCACGTCCTATGCCATCACCATCATGCGCCGCATGATGCTGAGAATCGCTGAGAAGATCGCCCACGCCCACAACGACCTGGTCATCTCCACCGGCGAGAGCATCGGCCAGGTCGCCTCTCAGACCCTCAAGAGCATGATCTGCA
Source organism: uncultured Bacilli bacterium (assembly GCA_944372245.1). GTDB lineage: Bacteria > Bacillota_I > Bacilli_A > RFN20 > CAG-288 > CAG-568. The sequence goes on along the minus strand of CALVYN010000018.1, from coordinate 15,503 downwards.
TCGACCGGGCCATCCACACCACCGTCATCCGCCCGCTGGCCATCTTCGACAAGACTCAGATCATCGATATCGCCCAGAAGATCGACACCTTCGATATCTCGATCCGCCCCTATGAGGACTGCTGCACGATCTTCGAGGTCAAGGACCCCGTCACCGCGCCGCGGATCGAGCGGGCGGAGGAGATCGAAGCCTCCTTCGACTACAAGACCCTCGTGGATCAGTGCGTGCGCGACGCTAGGATCGTTTGGGTGAGGAGAGGTGAGAAACTACCGGCTGACTTTGCCTCCAACCTTACTAATAATAATGAGGTTTGAAATTGAATTTCAATTTCATTTTTGAAGGAAAATTTTTATTTGATATTACCTGCTCACGCGTTTAGAATAACCCTCGACAAACGAGGGTTTTCTCATGGGCCTGTTCTTCAATCTCCTAAGCGTCTCCGCCACCGGTGACCTCTGGCTCACCGGTGTTTTGACCGCGCTGGCCATCTCGGTCGACTCCTGCTGCGCCGCGGCGACCGACGCCCCGCGCATCAGGGGAAAGCACCGGTGGCTAATCCTGGTGGCAATCGCAGCAATCTTCGCCGTCTTCCACTTCATCAACCCGGTCATCGGCTACTCGATTGGCGCCGCCATGATGGAGGTGCTGGAGAACGTCATCGGCCCTATCAGCTGTGGCATCCTCTGCTTCCTCGGACTCAAGGAGCTGGCGGAGATTGTGCTGGAGTGGCACGTCGACCGCATGGATGCAATCGGCGACAAGTATGCCTTTGCCGCTGCTTCCCACATTCGGGAGCTGGTCGATGATGGCCAGAATCTGAAGCAGATCAAGTCGACCCTGAGGATCCAGTCCAGCTCCTTCAAGTTCGGTGTCTTCCCCAGCCGGTGGTGCGGGGAGGGCAGCGTCGAGACGCCGGAGCAGATGTATGAGTTCGGCATCTATCTGGGCCACCTCTCTCGCTGGCTGACCCGCTCTAAGCTCAGGGAGATCCTCCACCCCAAGACCGAGAAGCAGAAGGCTAGGGAGACCACGACCAAGCTCCTCCTCGCTGTCGCCGCGCAGGCTGTCGCCACCTCGCTGGACGCCCTGGCTGTCGGCTTCACCTATGCCGAGACTCCTATCGCTCAGGCCTATCCCCTTTTCGCCATGTTCACCGGCGTGGTCTTCGTCATCTCCTTCCTCGGTGGAGCCCTGGGCAAGATCCTGGGCGAGAGGAGCCAGCGCGTGGCTAATCTGGTCGGCAGCCTGGTGCTGATCGGCCTCGGTATCAAAGCTCTGTTCTAGATTTCGATATCTGTATCGGTCAGAGGTTGCAGCAACTTCGGTCGGATCGAAGTCGCTGCATTTTTTTGTGATGCTGACGTGAATTCTTAGATGAATCGAGTTGCTTGGATATCGCAAAACGACTGCAGGATGATGTGTCTGACGAACTATTTGTAGGTCGATATTCAGTTCCTTCGATCGAGAATGGTCTCAGAGGATTTAATATTATGGGAACAGAGAATGGAGGAGGAAGCATGAAGGCTAGAGCTCTGCACCTGATCATCTCCATCCCGCTCTTTCTCTCCGCCTGTGCCTCTCGAGGTGAATGCCTCGAGGTGGGACAGACATTCAGAGCTGATCATCTCTCTGGAGACGACACCTATTTCGATGTCCACTATTTGGGCAAGGAAGGAGCCACTATCCTCCTAGAGATCAGCCGCAGTGGCGCAGGATTGTTGGGCATTGTCCACAGCGATGACTTTCAATCGGTGATCATCAACGGCGCAGCGCGGGAGTATGTGGAGACCCAAGCTCCAATCGGAGCTAAACGCATCTACATCGTCGATTTCGTGGAGGATATCTCCACGGTCGAGATCGAGTTTGAGAGCGCGGACTTCTCGCGTATCTGCCTCGATGACACCGCGGCTGTCGACTGGACCGACCAGGGCTCCATCGAATCCATCACCATCAGCACTAAATAAGTTGGGAGAACAAAAAAATCAAAAAAGCGCCGCATGAAGCGACGCTCTTTTGATTTGGGGCGGGCTTACTCAGCCTTGGCGACGGTCTGGGCCTTGACGGTCTTGACCTTCTGCTTGGCAGGTAGGGTGCCAGCCAGAGGGGCAACCTTGGTGACGGCCGCAGCGGAGGGCTGGGTGTGGGTCCTAGCCGCCTCGCCGAGGGCCTTGTTGGCCAGGTTGACCAGGGCGGTGAACTGAGCGGGATCGGAGATGGCGATCTCGGACAGCATCTTCCTGTTGAGCTGGACGTGAGCCAGGCTCAGGCCGTGCATGAACACGGAGTAGGAGGTGTCGTTAGCCTTGCAGGCCGCGGAGATACGGGTGATCCACAGACGGCGGAAGTCGCCCTTCTTGGCACGGCGGCCAACGTAGGCGTTGGCCAGGGCCTTGACGACGGACTGGTGGGCGGTCTTCCACAGGGCGTGCCTGGAGCCGTACTGGCCCTTGGCCAGCTTCAGCCACCGATTGTGACGGCGGCGCAGGACGTAACCACGCTTGACTCTCATTTCTCTCGATCCTCCTTACCTTAGAAGCTGATGAGCTTCTTCATGTTCCTGGCGTTGGTCCCGGTCAGGTAGCGGGCGTGACGCAGGTTCACCTTCTGCTTGTGAGTCTTGGACAGAGCGAGGTGAGAAGTGTTCTGGTTGTACTTCTTCAGCTTGCCGCCAGCGGTGATCTTGAAACGCTTGCTGACGGACTTCTTGGTCTTCATCTTGTTCTTCATCGTTCTTTCCTCCTTGTGTTGGTCGTATCAACCCTTCTTCGACTTGGGGGAGATGTAGCAGAAGTAATACTTGCCCTCGAGGGTGGGCTGCTTCTCGACGACGCCCGCGGTTCCGATCATCTCGATGAACTCCTTGAGGGTGTTCTCCGCCAGCTCCATCTTGGTGACCATACGGCCCCTGACGAAGAGGGAGACCTTCAGCTTGTTGCCCTTCTCGAGGAACTTGATGGCCTGCTTGGCCTTGGTCTCGAGGTCGTGGGTGTCGGTCTGCGGGGTGAAGCGGATCTCCTTGAGCTCGGTATCCTTCCGATTCCTGGCGATCTCCTTTTCCTTCTTCTTCTGCTCGAACTGGAACTTGCCGTAGTTCAAGATCTTGCAGACGGGAGGATTGACGTCGGGGTTGACGCAGTAGAGGTCGAGCTGCATGCTCTCAGCCTCGCGCTGGGCCGCCTCGCGGCTGACGATCGCGCTGGTTCCGTCGGGGCGGATGAGCCTGACGGTGCGGAAGCGGTAGGGGATGAACTCGTTGACCATGGGCCGCTTCTTCTTGGGTTTTTCCCGGTCGTTTACAAAGTACCTTATTTGAGCTATTCCTCCATTGTCGGGTAGACAAGGAAAACGGCGGACGCACACAGTGCCCCGCCGCATAAGATACGATTCTCGAATCTTAGGCTGTTGGCCCACGGACTATCCATCCGTCGGGCGAGAGCGGGCGCTCTGCTTTCCTGTTCTACCGACAAGGGGAAAGTATAGAGGTTCCCGAGGAATTTTCAAGCCCCTTACATATATAAAGGGACCGCCTCAGCGGCCCCTCTTCCAGGTTGAGCTACTTGGCCTGCTCCTGATGGCGGGCGATGATGCCCTCAGCCAGGCGCTCAGGGACGGGCTCGTAGTCCTCGAACTTCATGTTGAAGAAGGCCATGCCCTTGGCTAGACCCTTGATCTCGTTGGCGTACTCGCTGATTTCGCTCTGGGGCGCGATGGCCACGACATCCAGGTCGCCGGAGGAGTTCTCCTCGGTCGAGAGGATGCGGGCCCGGCGCTTGGCCAGGTCCGAGAGGATGTTGCCCAGAAACTCGTTGGGCACACTGATCTCGATGCGGAAGTAGGGCTCCAGCAGGATGGGCTTGAGGTCGGGATAGGCGTTTCTGAAGGCGGTGATGGCCGCATTCTTGAAGGCCATCTCGTTGGAGTCGACCGGGTGCTGCTTGCCGTCGTAGATGACCGCTCTGACCCCGATGACGGGGGCGCCGACCAAGTCGCCGCGCTCCAGGGCCTCTCTAAAGCCCTTCTCGACCGCGGGGAAGTAGCCCTTGTCGACGTGACCGCCGGAGACCTCGGAGGCGAAGGAGATCTCCTCGGCCGGCTCGAAGCGCATGTCGACCACGCCGTAGTAGCCCGCGCCGCCGGTCTGCTTGATGTAGCGGCCCTCGGCCGAGCCAGCCTTTGTGATGGTCTCGCGGTAGGAGATCTTCAGGGGCTCGGTGGTGAACTTGATCTGGTACTCGTTTTCCAGACGGTCCAGGAGGTAGCCCAGGTGGGTCTTGGTCAGACCGCCGATGCGGATCTGGTCGGTGGTCTCATCCTTCTCCATGGCGATGGTGGGATCCTCCAGGGCGATCTTGGCCACGGTGGGGAAGAGCTTGTCCGAGTCCTTCTTGGTGGCGGGCACCAGACCCAAGAAGTAGGTGGGGGTGGGATAGACCACCGGCTTGAACTCGATGACCCTATCCTTGCTAGCTAGGGTGTAGCTGAGGTGGATATCCTCCAGCCTGGTGGTGGCACCGATGTCGCCCGCACCGATCTCGGTCACGGGATTCATCGTGCCGCCGAAGACCCGATAGAGCGAACCGATCTTATACTCGCGGCCCGAATTGGGGCAGACCAGCACATCGTTGACCCTAACGACACCCGACTGGACCTTGAAGGTGGAGACCAGGCCCAGGTAGTTGTCGTAGCGGTTCTTGAAGACGATGAGCGAGGTGGGGTCGTCCAGCTTGGTGGGCACGGGGACGATCTTCCCCTCCTGGTCCTCAGCCTCGATGGGCTTGAGGTCGGTGGGGGAGGGGAGGTAGTCGATCAGCATGGTCGAGAGAGTGTTCATGCCGATATCCTTGAGGGCCGAGCCGACGATGACGGGATAGAGGTCGCCCCTTAGGACCGACTGGCGCAGGCCGTCCTTGATCTCCTCGCGGGTCAGAGGCTCGCCGGAGAAGAAGCGCTCCAGCAGCGTGTCGTTGACGCTGGCCACCGCCTCGCAGAGGCGGTTGTGCAGGGCGAAGACGATCTGGCGCTTGTCCTCGTAGATCACGTCGTCCTCGCAGGTCTTGCCGTTGTACTTGCGGGCTTTGAGCTCGACGATGTTCACGAAGCCGTCGAAGTTCTCCTTCCGGCCGATGGGGTAGGAGAAGGGGACGCAGCGGTCGCCACCGAGCTTCTCCTGAATCTCCGCGAAGATCTTGTTGAAGTCGACATCCTCCTTGTCCATCTTGTTGACGAAGATGAACATGGGCACGCCGCGCTTGCGCAGGGCCTTGAACGACTTGATGGTGCCGTTTTGGACACCCTTGGAGGCGTCGATGACGATGATGGCTCCCTTGACGATCCGGGTGATGCCGATGGTCTCGAAGATGAAGTCGTCGTTGCCGGGCAGGTCGATGAGGTTGAGATGGTAGCCGTCCCTGTCGATGCCGACCACGGCCGAGGAGATGGAGACCTTCTTCTCCCTCTCGGCGGGTAGGGAGTCACCCAGGGTGTCTCCCTTCTCGATGCTCCCCTGGTGGGGGATGGCGCCATTCATGTAGGCCAGGGCTTCGACCAGGGTCGTCTTGCCGCTGCCCTGATGGCCCACGACAGCGATATTTCTAATCTTTTCGGGCGTGTAGGACACAGTTGAACCTCCTATAAGTAACCGCTTTCATAGGATATTACAAAACGCCTGGTTACTAAAGAAAAATCTCTCGGCGACCCGAGAGATTCCGCGTTCTCTTCCTACTTAAAATTGGCTTTTTTCCCAGTTAGTTGTGGAACCAGTCGGCCAGGGCGTGGCCCACGCCGTCCTCGCTGACGGGGCGGGCGACGCGCTTGGCTACGCTCTTGATCTCGGGCACGGCGTTGCCCATGGCCGTGCCATCGAAGGTGGCGATCATCCGATAGTCGTTCATCGCATCACCGAAGGTATGGATGTGCTCCGGCCCCTGGATGCCGAGGCGTTCGGCCAGCATCCTGACGCCCTCGGCCTTGTCCGCCCGGGGGTTGATAAACTCGAGGAAGACGGGCGAGGAGCGGAGCATCCTGAGGCCCTGGGGCACCTTGTCGGCCATGTAGCGCTCGAGGGCCTGGTTGTCGCTGACCTTGGAGCAGACGACGATCTTGGTGATCGGGTCGGTGGGCTTGAGGGGGGTCTTGTTGAAGTCGATCTTGCCGGTCATCCGGTTCCAGCGGTACTCCTCGTCGACCACGAAGGAGTACTCGTGGAAGCCGATCTCGTTGCCGATGTAGGTGTACACCGCCCGCTCGGGCGAGAGGCAGAGCTGGCGGATCTTGAGGTAGTCGCCATAGGTCAGACCCAGGGAGGCGATCCGCTCGCCGGCGAAGGACTCGACGAAGGAGCCGTTGGCTCCGACGGCGAAGCGGTTGGGCGAGTCCATCAGCTGGGCCAGATAGCGGGTCGCCCCGGTCACGGGCCGGCCGGTGGCGATGCAGATGGCATCGCCCTTGGCCAGGTGGTAGTTCATCTCGCTGACGTCCAGCGCGGTGAGCGGCTCATCCCCCTGGACCAGCGTGCCATCGACGTCGAAGGCGAATAGCTCCATGCGATCTTCCCCCTTTTCTACCGCAAAAATTATATTGAGGCCGCAGTCGAAATCCCCTCTGAAAGCGGTAGCGGAAAACCTCGATAATGCATTAGGTTGGCCCGGCGGCGCACCGGTGGTTTACCATATCTAGCCGAAAGCGAGGAGATGAGAGAATGAGCTACTCTGTGATCTATTCGACCCACACCGACAACGCCGTGAAGCTGGCCTCCAGGATCGTGACCGCTCTGGGCGACCAGGAGCTGGTCTTCGACGGCCGCGCAGCCGGCTGCCCCGACTTCGCCCTCGAGGCCGACACCGTCTTCGTCGGCTTCTGGACCACCGCCAACAGCTGCGACAAGCTGATCCAGAACCTCCTGGCCAAGCTCAAGGGCAAGCGGATTGCCATCTTTGGCACCTGCGGCTTCGGCTCCGACCAGGAGCACTTCGACCTGGTCAGGAAGAATGTCCTGAGCTTCGTGGACCCCAGCACCACCGTGGCTGGCTTCTACCTGGTCAACGGCCGCATCGGCCAGGGCTTTGTCCACCAAGCTCTGGAGTCCAACGGCGCCGAGGGCGAGGACTTCCACTACCCCAACTACCGCCGCTTCTACCAGGAGGATGCCGGCCATCCCACCGCGGCCGAGCTCGAGGCCTGCGCGGCCTGGGCCCAGCAGGTCTACCGGGCTTAAAAACTGAAAGATTTTGTCTCTGCAAGCGCTTGCTTTTCGCTTATAATTTTTAAGCAGAGAGCGCAAAAGCGCCAAACACAAGGAAAGGAATCTATCGGAACATGTCTATGACTGAGAGAAAATCCGGCGTCCTGCTCCCGGTGTTCTCCCTGCCGTCCCCCTACGGCATCGGAACCTTCGGAGCGGAGGCGCGCCGCTTCGTCGACTTTCTGGTCGCCAACAAGCAGCGGTACTGGCAGATCCTGCCTCTGAACCCCACCGGCTATGGCGACTCTCCCTACCAGAGCTTCTCCGCCTTCGCCTACAACCCCTACTTCATCGACCTGGATGACCTGGTCGCCCAGGGCCTGCTGGACGACTCCGACCTGGACAGCGTCCGCAGCCTGCCCCAGGACCACGTCGACTACGGCTGGATCTACTCGACCCGCTACACCGTCCTGCGCAAGGCGTTCCACAACTTCATGACCAAGGGTCTGAACTACGCGGACGCCTTCACCTCCTTCTGCCGCGAGCAGGCCTTCTGGCTCGATGCCTACGCCCGCTTCATGGTCCTGAAGGACCTCAACGGCGGCCGCTCCTGGCAGGAGTGGCCCGCGGAGCTCAAGGACTGCAACTCCGACGCGGTCAAGTCGCAGATTCTCTCCCACCACGACCAGCTGGCCTACTACCAGTTCATGCAGTTCGAGGCCTTCACCCAGTATGCGGCCCTGAAGCGCTACGCCAACGAGCGGGGCATCAAGCTCATCGGCGACGCCCCCATCTACATGGCGCTCGACTCCGCCGATGTCTGGGGTCACCCCGAGAGCTTCCTGCTCAACACCGACAAGACCCCCGTCCTGGTCGCGGGCGTGCCCCCCGACTACTTCTCCGCCACCGGCCAGCTCTGGGGCAACCCGATCTACAACTACCCCGACATGGAGAAGGATGGTTTCACCTTCTGGCGCAATCGTATCCGCTGCGCCAAGTCCCAGTGCGACATCCTGAGAATCGACCACTTCCGCGGCCTGGCCGACTACTGGGCCATCCCCTACGGCTCGCCCGATGCCACCACCGGCACCTGGGTCATCGGCCCCGGTGAGAAGCTGGTCGACGCCATCAACGACGAGGCCGGCGACATGCAGATCATCGCCGAGGACCTCGGCGAGATGGACGACACCGTCCTGCGCCTGAAGGCCTACTCCAACTGGCCCGGCATGAAGATCGTCCAGTTCGCCTTCGACGACCACGACCCCGCCAACCGCGACAACCCCCACAACTACGAGACCAACTGCATCGGCTACCTGGGCACCCACGACAACCAGACCACCATGGGCTTCATCGACACCCACACCAACCTCTGGCCCTTCATCGCCGAGAACCTCGGCCTCGAGGGCGAGGTCGACCGCGAGTCGATCTTCAACGTCCTGGCGGAGTCTCTGGCCAAGTCCAACGCCAACACCGTCATCTACACCATGCAGGATGCCCTGCGCCTGGGCGACGAGGCCCGTCTGAACGCCCCCTCGACCCTGGGCACCAACTGGCAGTTCCGCCTGCCCGTTGACTACGACAAGCGCGGCACCGGCGAGTGGCTGGCCCACCTGACCGCCATCGGCGGAAGGGAGTAGTCACCCGGTGGGGCAGGTGAATCTGCCCCCGGCCAGACTCGACCTGAGAATCGGGAGGTCCATCGTCTATGAGGACGAGGACCTCCTTGTCGTTTATAAGCCTGCTGGCCTCCTCACGGTCGACGACGACAGGGGCAGCACGAATCTCTATTCCCTGCTCAAGGAGCGGGAGAGCCGGTCACCTCTCAGGCGCGACCGGCTCTTTGTCGTCCACCGCCTGGATCGGGATACCTCGGGCCTGTTGATCTTCGCCCGCTCCGCCCGGGTCAAGGACGCCCTCCAGTCGGCCTTCGAGGAGGGGGCGGTCGAGAGACGCTACGAGGCGGTGGTCTCCGGGAGGAGACTGCCCCTCGATAAGACCCTCCGAGTCACTATTAACCTGGCCCAGGACCAGAAGGGAAATATCAAGGTGGTCTCCCGCGGGGGCAAGGAGTGTGTCACCTACATCCGCTGCCTCGCTCAGGGCGAGCAGCGCGCTCTCTTGGATATCTCCCTCCTGACCGGGCGGCGCAACCAGATCAGATTGAGTCTAAAGACTCTTGGGTGTCCCATCGTGGGAGACAGCAAGTACGGTGGTATCAGGGCCGAGCGGATGATGCTCAACGCCTACCTCTTGGACTTTCCCGCCGAGCTGGGCTTGAAGCGGGCGCACTTCGAGGTGCCTCGCCTCTTCGCCAAGGGGTTTAACCTGCCCGAAAGGGATTAGAATTTCCGTGTATGGAAAGCGCGGTTGAAGGGCCGATCATGGAGTCGATCAGGGAGCTGCTCAGGGCCGGGCCCGGACCCTCCTCCTCCCACACCATCGGGCCGTATCGAGCGGCTCTCCTCTTTCGTCACGGCCTCGCCCACGAGCCGGTGGTCAAGGTCAGGGTGACCCTCTGTGGCTCCCTGGCTCTCACCGGCCAGGGCCACGGGACCGACGCCATCGTCAAGAAGGCCCTCGAGGGCCTCTCCCCCGAGGTGGTCTTCGACTTTGAGACTCCCGTGGCTCACCCCAACACCATCATCTTCTCCGCTGAGCTCGAGGGCGGGGAGACCATCACCCGCGCCTTCGAGAGCATCGGCGGCGGGGCGATCAAGCCCGTGGGCCAGCCCTATCAGCCTCGGGTGGTCTATCCCTTTCGGACCTTCGATGGTCTGAAGGCCTGGATGGAAGCTCATGGCGAGACCGATGTCTATCGAGTTATCGAGCATTTTGAGGGGGAGTCGATCTTCGGCTTCGGCTCGGAGATGCTTCAGCAGAGCTTCGACACCCTGAGCATGTCGCTGCGCCAGGGCGGCATCCTGCCGGGGAGGCTCCAGGTTCAGGCGGTGGCTAGGCAGATGTATCAGACGGCCCTGAAGCTGCCCAAGTCCTCTGGCCGGCGCACGATGCTGATCTCGGCCTTCGCCTATGCCGTCAGCGAAGCCAACGCCCGGGGCGAGAAGATCGTCACCGCCCCGACCTGCGGCGCGGCGGGCGTGGTCCCGGCCGTCCTCTACTACCAGTACCGCGAGTGCGGCCGCACCTTCCCCGAGCTGGTCAAGGCGTTTCTGGTCGGCGCCCTGGTCTGCGTCTTCGCCAAGGAGGAGGCGGGCATCTCCGGTGCTGTGTTGGGCTGCCAGGCCGAGATCGGCTCGGCGGCCTCCTTCGCGGCTGCGGCCCTCTGCTATCTCGACGGGCTGAGCGTGGGCCAGATCGAGTACGGGGCCGAGGTGGCCATGGAGCACTTCCTCGGCCTGACCTGCGACCCGGTCGACGGCTATGTCCAGATCCCCTGCATCGAGCGCAACGGCATGGCGGCCATCCACGCCTATACCGCCTATCTCTACGCCAAGTACATCGCCCCCTACAAGAAGGCCAAGGTCAGCTTCGATGACGTCTTGAAGGCCATGAAGGAGACGGGCGAGAAGATGAGCGATGAGCTGCGCGAGACGGGTCTGGGCGGCTTGGCCCGCGTGGTCAAGTGCTAGGTCCAAACCCCTGTTGAAAACCGCCCTAGATAGGGCGGTTTTAGCTTGGTTTTAGCTATACTTATAGACGTGTAAACACAATCGGAGGTTTTTATATGGTCAGTGAAGAGATCTACGCGAAGCTCAATGAGATCGTCGGCGAGAAGACCAACGGTCAGACGGTCGCCCCCGATACCAACCTGACCGACCTGGGCTTAGACTCCCTCGATCGGGCTGACATCATGATGCAGATCGAGGATGAGTTCGGCATCCAGTTCACCGAGCAGGAGATGGTCGAGATCGTCACCCTGGCCGACCTGGAGAAATGCATCCGGTCCAAGGTCGACAACCTCTAGACCTGAAGGGAGTTCCCTATGCCCAAGGAGCTGCTCAGCCGTCTCAGGGAGAGCGTGACCTCCATCGGGCCGTTCTTCCTCCTGATCCTCGCCATCCACTTCACCGGCCTCTTCATGGTCGGCAGTCCCGACCCGGCGGGTTCGTCCGCAATCGGGTCGGTCTTTCAGTCTGGATATTATTCCCACTACGGCGAATATGTCTTCACCCCCAGCTTCCTCGTCTTCCTCATCGCCTTCCCCCTGATGGTCTTTGGCATGTCGCTCTTCGGTATCGGCGCCGACCAGGCCATGGAGAAGATGGGTGCGGCCGTCGGTGCCTCCCTGACCAAGAAGCGCTCGATCATCCTGCTGGCTGTCGCCTCGCTTCTGATCGGCGCTCTGGTCACCTTCGCTGAACCCGATCTGACGATCTTCTCCACCCAGCTGATGGGCGAGCAGGGCAAGTACGTCCTGATCATCATCATCTCGCTGGGCGTGGGTCTGCTCCTGGCCCTAGCCTTCGTCCGCATCATCTTCCAGTGGGACTACCGCCTGATCCTGGCTCTGATCTTCGCCGTCGTCTTCGGCCTGGGCTGCTTCGTCAACCGCGAGGCCTTCTTCCCCATCGTCTTCGATTCGGCTGGTGTGACCATCGGCTCGATCACCGTGCCCTTCGTCCTGGCCATGGGTATCTCCGTGGCGCAGATACGCGGCTCGCGCAACGCCGAGGACGACAGCTTCGGTCTGACCGGTCTGGCCGGCCTGGGCCCGCTCATCACCTGCATGATCTGGGCCAAGATCATGGATGAGATCGTGCCCGCGGGCAACTTCGCCGAATACTTCGGCGGCCTGGTCGAGGTGACCGACGCGCTGGCTTACGGCCCCACCCAGTTCGCTCAGCTGGGCTCCGTCTACGCCGCCGAGGCGGGCGGCGCCGCCCTGGATATCCTCCTGGGTCTGGCGCCCCTAGCGGGACTTTTCATCATCTACGACTTTGCAGTCCTCCACCTGGATTGGAAGCACCGTCTCAAGATCTTCGTCGGTCTGGTCGAGACCTATGTGGGTCTGTTCATCTTCATGATCGGCGTCAATACCGGCTTCATGCCGGTGGCGCGCCAGCTGGGGCGGGCCTTCGGCTCGACGGGATATCAGGACAACTTCTACGCCGTGATCCTGATGTGTCTGGCCATCGGCACGCTGATCATCCTGGCCGAGCCCTCGGTCCACATTTTGGGCAAGCAGGTCGAGGAGGTCTCACAGGGTTCGATCAAGACTAGAGACCTCTACGTCGCCCTCTGTCTGGGCGTGGGTCTGGCGGTTCTGATGTGCGTCCTGCGCGTGCAGTATCTCATCGACATGCGGTATATGGTCATCCCCATGCTGCTGCTCTCGCTGCTGTTGGCGATGTTCTCACCCAAGATCTTCACAGCCCTGGCCTTCGATTCGGCCGGCATTGCCTCCTCGACCATGGCCTCGGCCTTCATCCTGCCCATGGTCGTGTCCATGGCGACGGCCCGCTTCCCCAACAATACGGAGCAGGTCCTCTCCTACGGCACCGGCGTGGTCGGCATGGTCTTCATATGCCCCCTGGTGGCCATCCTGATCCTCGGTATCGTCGGGCGGTGCAAGGCCCAGGTGCGCCTGGCCATCAACCGCCGGCGCGTGGTCGAGTTCGACGACTCGCAGGTGGTCCACCTGCCCTGCGGTGAACCCAACGTCGAGACGGGAGGTGCCCGATGAAGATCGCTGAGAGGATTCTGGCCAAGCTCAAGCTCCGGCCCAAGGTCATCGCGGGGACGACCCGCAAGCCCCAGGCCCGCGAACCCTACGAGGTCCGCACCCCCGACATCAAGCCCCTGAGCGTCCTGTTTGCCATCGTCCCGCGCCACCAGGAGGACTTCTTCGTCGACACCGTCTTCGAGGCCGGCTTCTCCCTCACCCTCATCACCTACGGCCACTCCGATCCCCCGGCGGAGATCCTGGAGTATCTCGGTGCCGACGAAAACAAGAAGTCCTTCGTGGTCAGCCTGGGCCGCAGCGCCTTCGCTGGCCCGGCCCTGGACAAGTTCAACGCCCGGTTCGCCACCTCCCAGATGACCCGGGGCGTGGCCTGCACCTTCCCCGTCCGGGGTGTGGCCGGGGTATCCGCCTACAAGTTTCTAGCCGATGAGAGCCGTGACCTGCGCCTGAAGGAGAGCGCGGGGAAGGAGGAGAGCATGGATTCCAACGCGCGCATGAGCGTCTCGCCCGCCAGCGGAAGCGATTACGCCTACGACACGATCTTCGCGGTCGTAAACAAGGGCTACACCGATGTGGTCATGGAGGCCGCCCGTCAGGCGGGCGCCAGGGGCGGCACCATCTTCGCCGCCCGCGGCACCGGCAACCCCGAGATGGAGCGCTACTACGGCTTCTCCATCCAGCCCGAGAAGGAGGTGGTCATCATCCTGGTCGACCGGAGCATCTCCGACGCGGTGATCAAGGCCATCTACGATGCGGCCGGCCTGTCCACCAACGGCCAGGGCATCATCTTCGCGGTGCCCTCGGGCCGGGTCGCCGGCATGACCGCCAAGGCCCTGCCCAAGGCCGAATCGGCCGACGAGCCGATCGACGACTCCGAGTACAAGAACTGAAAAAAAGCCGGGCTGAGCCCGGTTTTTTCGATCGGAGAGATCTAGCGGATGCTCTCCAGGTAGTTGATCAGCGCCTGGCAGGCCCGGCCGCGGTGGGAGATGGCATCCTTCTCCTCGAGGGTGGCCTCGCCGAAGGTCTTGCCCAGGGTGGGCGCGAGGAAGATGGGATCGTAGCCGAAACCCTCGCCGGTGTAGCGGGGCTCGACCGCCTCGCCCTCGCACACGCCGGCGAACTGGTGGGCGCCCCGCTCGTCGATCAGGGTCAGGACGCAGTGGAAGGCGCAGCTGTGATCGGGGTTATCCTTGAGGAGGTCCAGGATCTTCCTGGTCTTGTAGGCGTAGTCGGTGTGGCCGTCGGGCGCCCAGCGGGCGGAGTTGACCCCGGGGAAGTCGTCCAGGCCGTGGAAGCAGATGCCGGAGTCGTCGGCCAGGACGGGATAGGCGCCCCGGATGAGACCGTAGGCGTAGCGGGCCTTAATCATCGAGTTGCCGGCGAAGGTGGCGGCGGTCTCCTTGGCCTCCTCCATGTTCAGACCGAGGCGGTCAGCGGTGATGACGCGGTAGCCCAGGGGTGCCAAAAGCTTCTCCATCTCCCGGGCTTTGGCCTTGTTGTGGCTGGCCAGCAGGATGGTCTCCCGCGCGCTGGCGCTCTCTAGGGCGTTCTCTTCCATGATTCACCTCGTTTTAATCCGTAAGCGGGATATATGCTAACCCAAAGAGGCCCAACCGCGGTTAAGTTAAGCTGAAAATCGTTCGCTGTTAACTAGAATTATTGAAAATTAAATCGATAATGCTTATCCTAGTTAAGTAGTTATTAAGTAGACGCTCAGTATTTTTTAAATGGACGCTCACACGATTGGAGGGAGCCATGGGCAAAAAGGTTACCATTCGGGATGTCGCGAAGCTGGCAGGAGTCTCCGTCGCGACCGTCTCCTACGTCTTGAACCAGAAGAAGGGTCAGAAGATCTCCGACGCCACCCGGCGCAAGGTCCTGCAGGTCTCCAACCTCCTAGGGTATATGCACTCCTCCCTGGTCAAGTCGCTCGTGGCCCAGAAGTCCAACAGCGTCTCCCTGGTCTACACCCCGACCGACAACGCCCTGCGCCGGGCGATCGACATGCGCTTCTTCGAGGACCTGGCCTCGACCCTCCATGGCGTGGGTCGGGAGCTGATGATCAATCCCCGCATGCTCAAGTCGACGGTGACCTTCTCCGACGCCATCGTGGCCTACAATGTCACCCCCTTGGTCTTCAGGGCTATCGGCAACTCCAACTTCATCCCCCTCATCGGCGTCAACGTGAACATCAACGACCCCCTCTTCTTCCAGATCAACCCCTCGATCCAGCGCCTGCAGAACCTCGCTAGAGAGAGCTTTGGCCATCGCCCCTGCGACGTCCTCTACCTGCCCAGCGAGGACTCCGAGCTGGACAAGGCCCTGCTGGCGGCTTTCCCCGCGGCCATCGCCATCGACGAGACCTCGACCCTGGTCAACTACCTGACCTCCGAGAGGCGCCTGCCCGTGGTCTGCTTCGGACAGGACATCTTCGATGCGGTCCGTGGCTCCAAGCGCGATGCCGTCCTGTTCGAGCCCTATCCCAAGCAGCTGGTCGACAAGGTCGTCGAGGCTCTGGAGCGGACGATCTCCAAGACCGACGCCGGCAACAAATCGTACGAGATCTAAAGTTAAAGACTTTAAAAACAACCCTCGCAATCTGATATGTACCCCAAATCCTGGACAACAGGAGGAGGGGTATTTTTCATGAAGTACACACTGGAATTCAAACTCGAA
>CALVYN010000017.1 GCA_944372245.1 uncultured Bacilli bacterium | reverse complement strand
ATTGGGAGGTTATTAAACAATAATGTCCAAAATGATTGCATATTGTGGTATAGATTGCAGCAAATGCGATGCTTATAGGGAGTGGACTGGAATTATGTGTAAGCACCTGCAATCTCTCATTCGAACGAGAAAGAAAGAAAAGAAGAGCAATCGAGGAAATCAATATGGGCAGAGATGAGATTCTGGAGTATCTAAAAGATCTGCTTGGAAAGGAAATCGACATCGTCATGGATCGTCCACTAGGAACAATTCATCCTTAGCATAAAGAGATTGTATATCGAATTAACTATGGTTATATAGATGGATTCTATGGTGTCGATAATGAATACCAAGATGTATATATTCTAGGTGAGGACAAGCCGTTAAAAACATATCGCGGGAGAGTCGTCGCCATTGTTCATCGCTTCGATGACAACGAGGATAAGCTGGTCGTCTACAATCACGGCAACATTTCAGCAGATCAGATCGAAGAGGCGATCGAATTCCAAGAGAAGTATTTCAAGCACGAGATTATCTCAGTTTAAAAGCTGGTAAAAATACAAGAATCAGTAAAAATTTTCCTGCTCACCGCCGAGGTGAAAAGGATGGTAGCCGGCAGATTAGGTTTTGCGACATCATCTCCCTACATGCTATACTTCCACCGCCAAAGGGAATTGTTTCAGAGAAGTCTTGTGTACTCTCAGTATTTTCCCTTTGAATTTAGCAAAAGGAGCAAAGTATGAGAGCCAAAGGAAAGCTGTGTTTACTAGTTGTCCTACCCACCATCCTTTTCGCCTGTCAGCCGCAGACTGGAGACTCCTCCAGCGCTTCCCCTGCGAGCACCGGAAGCGACACCCCCATCTCTTCCTCCTCGAGCGGAAGCGAAACTCCCACCACCGATTCCTCCTCTTCTGGAACTGCTGATAGCAGCAGCTCCAGCACCACCCCTGAGCCGTCCTTCGATGTCGAGCTCAATAGGCAGGCCATCTACAGCCTGATCACGAGCGCCAAGACACAACACAACTACACCTATGGTCTTCTCGAGAACGAGGCCCGGGCCTCCTCGATCCTCCTCACGCCCAATTACATCTATGATCCCGCCTCCAAGACTGCGACGGTCGCTCTTCAGAGCTACGAGGGAGAGGGTAAGAAGATCCTCTTCTCAGCGCTCGAGGAGGAGGGAAGTTTCACTGTCACCAATGCGCTCAGCCATGAGGGTGAGGCCGGTGAGACCCTCCCTTATCGCGGGACCGACGAGCTGGACTACCTCTCCCTGCTCGATGTCGAGGGTGTGACCTTCACGCCGGAGACCCTCATCAACCAGAGCGACTACTTCTACAGCGAGGACGGAAATATCATCACCATCTTCGCCAATATGTTCGGACTCTCCAACCAGATCTCCGGCATCTTCCGCGTCATCTTCCAGCTGGTCGAGGATGGTCTGGTCAAGATCTACTTCGCTCCCAACTTCGCCGATGATACCGATGTCGATCTGATCGATGCGACCGTGGGCTACATCGGGGATGTCGGCGCGACTCTCTACGAGCCTCTGGAGACCTTCACCCAGAGCTTCACTCTCCCCGAGGAGAGATTGAGCGACACCGCTCTGACCAGAGTGAGCGGGGAGCAGATCTCCTTCACCTCCAACCTCACCCTCTACCTCGACGACCAGGTGAATCAGGTGCTCTCCGACCGGACAGTGAATCTGGATAGGAGTACCGGCTCGCTGAAGATCGTCGATGAGAGCCAGGCTACGCCCACCACATCTTTCTATTCGAAGAATGAAGATGGAAAAGCTATCAAGACCTATATCGGTCCTGATAACGAAGTTAAATCTGAACTGCTGGAAGAAGATTTCTCCGCCTTCGCTCCTGACTTCTACACCGCCCTAGATCCCCAGGCTTTCGTCAAGGTCGATGATAACCTCTACCGGTACATGGGTTACAGCTTCGACCAGCTGGTCCGCCAATTCACCGGCGCGGAGGACGGCATGGGCATCGTCACCGAGATGTATGCCACCACCGATGCGAGCGGCGAGCTCGCCACGGTGACCGCCCTCTCCAGAGAGGTTCTTCTGGAGGAGGTTGGCACCTACCAGTACAGCATGACCCTCAACTTCCAGGACGGAGATGAGGTGACTCTTCCCAGCGCTCACCCTGACCAGTTCGACTCCTACAAGATCGGACAGGCCTTCGCCGCGCTCAACGCCGACGCCGGCTATACCCTGAAGGCGTACTCCACCTCAGCTCCCGATGTGACCACCACCTACACCGTCACCTCCGATGTGATTCTGATCGACTCCACCAGCTACGACACCACCCCCGGTTCCGATCACGCGCTGCTGCACACCTACACCGGCTACGCGGTGGGCGAGGCGGGACTGGCGCCCTTCAAGGTGGGAGACGATATGGTGGCGACTTCCTCTGACACGCCGCTGGAGGGCGAGACCATCGACTCGCTGATGGGCTTTGCAAGCTTCGATGCCAAGGCCTTCCACTTCACCGACGACACCGACACCCAGCTCGTTCCCTATGATGATGTCCAGGGTTTCGCCGACGTTCTCATCGGCGGCAGCAACCTCCCCTTCATGCTCGACTCCTCACTCACGTTCCAGTTCAACAAGGAGACTGGCCTCTTCGACAGCTACTCCTACCTGTGCCGCAGCGGACTGAGCTCGGAGGTGGTGGAGATCGCCTATGGAGCCGAGCTCCCGGCGAGCATCGACTTCAGCAAGGTCACCATCCCCTTCGAGGTGCCCACCTCCTGGGAGACTGGCGCTCCTGACGTCTACGCTGAGCTGATGAAGTCCAAGTTCATCCCTCAGGAGGATGTCGCCCTAATTCCCTACCTCTACGACTCCGAAATCAACGACGGTTGGAAGGTCGGCTCCTCCGGCCTCACCGAATTCCAGATCATCAACACCACCTTCACGAACGATGCCGGCGATCCCACCGGATTCCTCCCCAAGTACAAGGATCTCCTTGTCGAGAGAGGCTGGGTCTACAACGAGCTTAAGGGCAAGTACACCCACTCTGACACCTCGCTCACGATTCGGGTGGGGAATACCGTGTTCAGCGCAATCACGATCTTCAGCTACTAAAGAAAAAGAGCTGCTCTCACTACGTTAAGAGCTATATTGCACGCACAACTTCAGACATCGGTCTGCCCATCTGGGCAGACCTTTAATTTGAAGTCGGAATAATAGTGAGCTTGATTGTGAAACAATTTTTTCGTGTTTATGGAAATCGATAGAACAGGCAAAATTTGCTTATATCCTCTTTTCCCTGAACACAGAATCGAAGTGCATCATTTTTTTGACCAAATAGAAAAAAGAAAACACATGTGAGAAATCGCTGAATATTTTTAGCAATATAATTAGGCGGTCATTAGAGAGGAAAGGAATCTATAGATGAGAAAATGTCCGAATTGCAGTGTGGATAATGAAGATAATGCCAAGTTCTGCTCAAACTGCGGTGCGGCTTTGAGCAATGTGTCTCCTGCTCCTACCGATATTAAGGCAACGCCTGCGCCTGCGCCTACGACCGGTCCTGGCGAAGGCAAGGTTATAGCAGCTCTGATTCTAGGCATCGTCTCCATCGTTATCGCCTTCATCGGAATCTTCGTCGCCAGTTTTATCTGCGGTCTTATCGGCGTGGTCTGCGGCATCGTCGGAATCTGCTTGGCCGCATCTGCGTACAAGAATGGAAAGCGCGGTGGCATGTTTATCGCCGCGCTCATCTGCAGCCTCATCGGCCTGATCTTCGCTGCTGTCATCTTCATCATCGGCATCATCATGATGGCGGCTATAGTGTCTGCAGGCACATACTAAAGATCTCGGACAGACATTCAACTTCGTCCAGCCGGCGTGACTCAGCTATATTGAACCGCCACGCTCCTGGATGAAGTTTTTTATATGGATTTTCAGCTGTTTAGCGTGAGATTGGCTAGCAACACTCTGATTGATTAAGGTATACAGAGATAGAAAAAATCACGATATCGCGTACTTGTTATTTGGTTTCAATTTAATTGAGAGTAAAAAGATTGTTTGTTTACTATCCTGGTTCTATCTCTTAGAATCAGCAAAGGACACACAGCCGAGGCAGATCCTCGAGACTTCTTAGATCAGACTTTCCAGCCTGATATACTTCATCTCTATATCTTCTCCTTGAAGGTCAGGCAGCGGCCGAGAACCTCTCCAGTAGCGAGATACTGATAGGGGGGACTCAAAGAGAATAGGCTTGAGGCGGTCGTAGTCGATCGTCCTCTCATCCTTGAGATACTCGGGCTGGACCTGGACAGCCACGATCGAGCAGATGAAGTTATCGAATCCATCAATCCGATAGATGTCATCGACATGGCACTCCAGAGTAAGGGGAGACTCCTCTATGATGGGTGCGCCGGTCTCTCCATCGTACCAGGAGAAGGCCTCGGACTTGTCGACCTTCGCCCCGCTGACCGAACCGACATAGTCAGCTTTAGGCAGCATCTTCTCATCCACGAGATTGATGGTCAGCGAGCCGTTTTTGATGATGCCAGCGTTGGAGTAATGGTGGCTGTTCATGCTGACTAGGATGTGCTGGTGAGAGACAATGCCATAGTGAGCGACGAGGAGGAAGTTAGCCTTCCCCTCCACCTTGCATCCCACAACACCCAGCAAGCTGGGATAGAGGCAGAACTTCGAGCCGATATTGACCTTATTCATGAGAGACCTCCCACGACCGATAGCAGAGCTCAGTCGCGAAAAATCTTAGCTTTTTAGTTTTACTTATCCCATCTCAAGAAGTCTTGAGGGTCACGTACCTGGGTTTTCTTCGCTCAGATGAACATACCCCTCATTCATATATAATTTTTACCAATGAAAGGGGTTTAACCTATGAAAAAGATATTGTTTTCGGCCCTGGCAGCCCTCGCGGCGCTGGGCCTAGCCGCCTGCAGCGGAGGTGAGGGAGAGGACTCATCCAAAGGGTCCTCCCCCATCAGCTCCTCCAGCTCAGCCACCTCCAGCAGCTCCAGCCCGGAGGAGACGGAGGACTTCTCCATCAGCACCTCGAGCAACGGTCTCTCCGTCGTCGAGGAGAGCTATTCTTTCGCCACCGCCGCGGAGGGCGATCTCTTCCCTCCCGAAGCTTCCTTCACGATGGTGACCGACTCCTCCTGGAGCTTGGTCTCCGGCCTGAACGAGAGGTACACCCGGATCGTCGCCGAGGATGAAGCCGTCCTGCCCGAGGGCTCCGTCAGCCTCGATATCATCACCAACGCCGACATCGTCGGCACGAGCGGCTCAAGCGAGATCGAGCAGATCAAAGTCATCTTCGACCGCACGCTGATCCAGCCCGGAAGCACCAGGCTCAAGGTCGAGGTCAGGCCGAACAACGGCAGCTCCACGGTCACCGGCGAGACCTGCACCATCTGCGTGGACATCTCCGTCTCCGCGTATGGCACCATGACTGTCGACACCTACAGCGTCGACATCAACCTCGATCTGACCGGGTTGGCTGAGGCTATCGAGACCAACATCACCACGGTATCGGAGATCAGCTGGACCGCCTCGGCTGACAACTACGATGAGCTCTATGGCGTCGCTGCGGATATCTCCACCACCACTCCTATCGAGGCGGATGCCACCAGTGCCACCATGCACCTGGACTGCCCCATCGGCGAGCCCTATACCACCTGGGTTTTCGTCCAGGGTGAGGAGACCTCCGAGCGCCTGTGGTTCTCGATCGTTCCCTCCAGCCGCGAGGATGGCTACACCCTCGAGCCGGCCGAGAATAACAGCGAGTCCTACCTCACAGTGGAGGAGGATGTCACCATCGATGCCGAGCTGGGCGACTATCTAACCCTCAATTAGATGTAGAGACAGACTGCAAGCCCGAGGGAAACCTCGGGTTTTTGTGTTGGAAAAGCGTCTGCTATTTACACAGATAATCTTTTGAAAGTCAAAACACATATTCATCTTTCAGTTTAGTTGATATATCATCTAAACGGTTGATGCGTCATCTATTTTTAGGAGACGAATATGGACATCACGAAGCGCAAAATCACAAAGATTGCCCGAGAGACCAGCAAGTTCGTGTCGAGGAGTCTGAAGCTCGAGGGCATCGGCACTGGAGAATTCAACGTTCTCCACGCCATCAGGAAGAATCCCGGCACCACGCAGAGAGAGATTGCTGACCTTCTAGGTATCGACAAGGCCGCCATCGCACGCCAGACGAAGAGCCTCGAGAACAAGGGATACATCGAGAGGAGAAGCAATCCTGCCGATGGGCGGAGCCAGCTCCTCTATCCGACCGAGATGGCTGAGACTCTGAAGAACTCGAAAGCGCGTATCGAGGCTACCTACTACGAGTTTCTGACCACCTGCCTCACAAAGAAGGAGAGAGAGACCTTCGCTCTGCTCTTAAACAAGCTCTATCTGAAGAGCAAGGAGGAGAGCCAGGCCGGATTTGTCAACGTCAGTGCGCTGCTGGAGAGCGAGAACGACTGAAGATGAGCAGCAAGAGTAAACACAAGCTCTCCATGGCGATGGCCTTCCTCATCCTCTTTGGCGTCGTCAGCCTCTTCTCCGACATCACCCACGAGGGTGCCAACAGCATCTGGGGCTCATTCATGTCGACGATCGGAGCCTCGGCTGGTCTGGTAGGTTTCATCTCGGGACTCGGCGAGCTGATTGGCTACTCCCTCCGCTACGTCTTCGGTCGCCTCGCTGACCGATCCCGCAAGTATTGGCTCCTGACCATCGTCGGCTACGTCCTAGACACGGCGGCAGTTCCCCTCCTGGCTCTGATTGGACCCAACGGCTGGATCGCCGCCTGCATCCTCCTGGTGGTCCAGCGCATGGGCAAGGCTATCAAGAAGCCTGCCAAGGACACCATCATGTCCTTTGCAGCCTCACAGGAGGGAGCAGGAAAGAGCTTCGGCATCCAAGAGGTGCTGGACCAGATCGGTGCCTTCCTCGGCCCCGTTCTCCTCTACGTCGTGATGCTCTTCAAGACGGAGGGCACGACCTTCGAGATCTATTCCTTCTGCTTCGCCATCCTGGCGATACCGGCCGCGATAACCCTGATCATACTCATCGTCACCCGTCTCAAGTTTCCCAACCCGGACAAGTTCGAACCCGAACCGGCCTCGAAAGAGAAGTTCAAGCTGAAGAAGGAGTTCGTCTTCTACATCATCGGCATCAGTCTCTTCGCCTTCGGCTTCATCGACTACTCGATTGTCCTCTTGCACGTATCCAACGTCTACGCCGATATCAGCGGCAGCCTGCAGGAGACCACCTCCTTCGTCACCACCGGCAACCTGCCCCTCCTCTACGCGGGCGCCATGCTGGTCGATGCGGTCGCCGCCCTCCTCTTCGGTCTGCTCTACGACAAGAAGGGGATGTGGTCTCTGGTCATCGCCACCCTCATCTCCGCCCCCTTCGCCTTCTTCATCTTCGCCATCAAGTCCGTCCCGATGCTGATTATCGGCATCGCTCTCTGGGGCGTGGGAATGGGCGCTCAGGAGTCGATCCTCAAGGCGGTGGTGACCAAGATGGTCCCCAAGAACAATCGGGCGACCGGCTACGGCATCTTCGAATTATCCTTCGGTATCTTCTGGTTCCTGGGCAGCTGGCTCCTCGGTGTCCTCTACGATGTCAGCGTCATCGCCATGATCGTGGTCTCGATCGCCGCCCAGGTCCTCTCGATTCCCTTCTACATCCTCTCCACCTGGAAGAGAAAGCCCAAGGGTGGTGATCCAGTCCAGGCAGAAGCTTCAACACTGCCCACAGGCAACTCTCAGGGAGAGGTGAATCCGGAGTTGCCAGAGGGAACCGACAAAGCGCAGGAAAGTCAGAATCTGCCGACGAGTTCCACCCCAAGCATGGTGTTTTCACCACAGGAGAGAGCTGTTTATAAAGCCCCTCCGCTCTAATAAAAATAGCTGAGCAGCAGCTCAGCTATTTTTATTGCTTCAAGTGTTTTCTTGTAATATCCAACTTGTTTCTTTACTATAAAGTTTAGCTTGAATAAACACGCTTACCGATGCAGATTCGTCCCGATGAATCCGATCTCAGCGAAGTCATCCATGTGCTCGCGGATGATGTAGTCGATGTAGTTTCCAATCATCAGAGCATAGGCGTAGTACCCCTGGGGCATGGGGTGGAAACCTATGGCCATGCGCCGACGCATCTCCTCGTCATAGGCCGGGCCATACTTGGCCATATCGATGACGTAGGTGAAGGGGAATAGACCAGGGAAGGCTCTGAGGCCCTCGGAGATCGCATCCAGATCGACGTCGTCCTGGCAGTTGCGGCGCTGGGGCGTCACCAGGAAGATTCGGCACTGGGGCTCGATTCCTCTGAGCTTGCAGATGATCTTTCCCATGTTGCCGAAGAAGGTGTCGGCATTCTTCTCTGGGGCCTCGGGATGGACATCGGCAACGGTTCCCATCGGGTAGTGGAGGACCAGGGTGTCATTATTGCCCAGGGCGATGATGTAGGCCTGATTCCAGCGCCAGAAGCCGTGCTTGTCCGCCCAGGTATCGTAGTACTCCTTCGCGGTCATACCTCCGCGGCAGTAGTTCTCGTACTTGGTGCCCGTGATCCTCTCGAGGATGGCGGGCCAGGAGTACTCATACATATCGTTGTAGGAGACCTTCCCCTCCTCATCCCGAGACTCGAACTCGCCCGAGCAGAGCGAGTCGCCGATGACGCCAATCTTCTTGAAGATGCCCGCATAGCCGCAGGTGGGCGAGAGCACATCCAGCGGCTTCTCACCCTCCCTGACTCCCAATAGTCCCTCGATATCGAACATGTGACAGACCTCCCTCATATCGGTATCTCAGAAGAGTTTAAGTATCCTTTTCTCCAAAAGATAGCCCCACTAATAAATGTCTCTTTTCTAAGTTTGCTCATCTAAAACTCGCGAGTCATTTACTATTTTCTTCGACTCAAAAGTGAAGCCCTAAGTTCAGTGGCTTCCAACTTTTTAGAATCGGATGAAATAGCCCTTAAAACCTGGCTAGAAAATCATCCACGAAGGCGAAGGCCTCATCGTCATAATTTCCGAAGAAGCAGTAGTTCTCGATGTTGAAGCCGTGTGTAGCCCCTTCGATGATGCCCAGCTGGGCATCGGGAAAGGTCGCCGCTGCCCGCTCCTGATAGGAGGTGGGCACGATGAAATCCGCCGAACCCGCCACGATCTGAACGGGGTTGGGATACTCTGCGATCAGCGAATAGATATCGAAGTCGATCATGGTCTCGATGTAATCGTGACCAGCGACGACAAAGCCGGAGTCGATGATGTCGGGTATCTCCTGACCCGCGTACATGGATGTGATCATCTCGGGAATATTGAAGGCGGGATAGAATAGGATCATCCCTCTCACCAGGGTGGGATTTTGACTGGCGAAGATCGAGGAGACCAGACCGCCCTGAGAGGACCCAAACAGGAAGATGTTGCTCTCATCCACCATCTCCAACCCGGAGACCACATCATAGACGGCCGCCAGATCAGCTTCCTCAGTGAAGATGGTCATATCCTCGGGCTCGAGGTCGCTCCTGGAGGAGGGAGAGCCACCGCAGAAATCGAAGATGGCGGAGACGAAACCCATCGAGGCAAACCTCTCGGCGTAGGAGACCATGGAATCGGCATTCAGGCCGGCGCTGTGGGAGAGGATGATCGCCGGCGCACTATCATCTCTATCGGGGAAATATAGGGATCCGTAGATATTCAATCCATCTCTGGAGCACTCCAGAGGCTGAATCTCGTATTCATACTTCGTCCCATCGATGAGAGGTGTGCTGCTAGAAGAAGAGGAAGAAGAACTAGAGCTGGAGCTCGATGACTGACTCGACTCTCCAACGGCGGGGGCACAGGACCCAAGGCTCAAGAGAATGAGCGGAAATAACAGTATTCTGGTTTTCATACTAGAGATTTTAATCCAATCGGAAAGTATTCAAATTAAGGCTCAGTACTCTAGGAGCTATATGACTAAGCTGACAGTCCTCTTCATCTCAGCAGAAACTCAAAATCCAAAATGAGGTTTATGGGTTTCTAAAGGAACTGGATCAAGAGGCTTCTATAGCCTTGAGCGAACTATGGAAATCTTCTGGAGTGTATCTAAGCCTCTCAAAGAGGCGGAAAACCATGTACTAAAATCAAGGGCACGAGGCAGAGCAGATGATCATCAACACGGGATTGCGGACCGATATCCCCGCCTTCTACTGGCCATGGTTCAAGAACCGAATAGCCGAGGGGTTTGTCCTAGTTAGAAATCCCTTCTTTCCCCAGGTGATCACCGAATATCGGCTCGACCCCGAAGTGGTCGACCTCATCGTCTTCTGCACCAAGAATCCCTTGAGAGTCATCGATGACCTGGATTTTCTCTCACCCTTCAGACAGCTGTGGTTTGTCAGCATCACCGGATATGGTCGAGATATCGAGCCGCACGTCCCCGATAAGCATCAGGTTATCGAGGGTTTTAAAAGGTTATCTGAGAAGGTCGGAGCCAAGAATATGATCTGGCGCTTCGACCCGATTCTCCTCGCTGACCGTTACACCGAGGAGTATCAACTCCGAGCCTTCTCAGCGATTGCGGAGAGCCTAAGAGGCTATACCGATACCATCGTGATCTCCTTCGTCGACCTCTACGCCAAGGTTAAGAGGAATTTCCCTGAACTTAAAGAGGTATCTCATGAAGCAACTCTCAGACTTTCAGAGCAGATGGTGAAGATTGCTGCCGATTGCGGCATGCGTGTCAAATCCTGTGCCGAGGGAGACCGCCTCGCCGCCGTCGGTGTCGATACCTCAGGCTGCATGACTAGGGAGGTCTTCGAGCGAGCCATCGGACAGCCGCTCAAGAAGCTGCCCAAGATCAGGAACCGATCCAACTGCGACTGCCTTCTGACCGGCGATATCGGATTCTATGACTCCTGTCCCCACCTGTGCCGCTACTGCTATGCCAACGCGGATAAGGAAAAGGTGTTAGCGAACTTCAGAGATCACGATCCCGCCTCACCCCTTTTGATCGGTCACCTCAAACCGGATGATATCGTGAAGCAGTCTAAGCAGGTCAGCTGGCTCTTATAGTCTCGATCGAGGATGTTGAAAGGCTCTCTCATCTAAGCAGCAGATGCGGATCGATACCTCCTATGCGGATTATTTTTGCAAGAGACTCACACAAGTGCTGCTCACAACTTTTAATAATCCTCTGATTGGGTAAAAATAGAGGCGACAAAGCGAGATAGTTTTCAATCGGAGGAGGTTAGTGAATATGAGCGAGAAGTTTAAGCGCGTCCTGCTCAAGGTCAGCGGCGAGGCGCTCCGGAGCGAGAGCGGCAAGGCGATCTTTGAGCCCGAGCTGCTGGACGAGCTGGCCGAGGCGGTCAAGACCCTGGTCAACGAGGGAATCCAGGCCTGCATCGTGGTCGGCGCGGGCAACATCTGGCGCGGCAATCGGGCCCACTTGCTGGGCATGGACGGCGCCGATGCGGACGACATGGGCATGCTGGGCACCATTATCAACGCCCTGGCCATCCAGGCCGTGTTGAAAAAGCACGGGCTCAAGGCCAAGGCCTTCTCCTCCGTTCCCTGCCCCAAGTTCATCGACTACTACACCAAGCGCGATGCCGTCAGAGCTCTGGAGGAGGGCTATGTGTGCGTCTTCGGCGGCGGAACCTCCAACCCCTTCTTCACCACCGACTCCGCTGCCGCCCTCAGGGCTCTGGAGGTCGGCTGCGACGCCATCCTGATGGCCAAGGCCGGCGTCGAGGGCGTCTTCACCGCCGACCCCAGGAAGGATCCCACCGCTAAGCTGATCAGGCAGACCACCTACCAGGAGATCCTCGACCGCGGCATCAAGGTCATGGACGCCACGGCTGCCGGCCTGCTGCTGGACTCAGACATCGTCACCCGCGTCTTCGAGATGGTCCCCAGCAACTTCGTGGCGGTCGCCGCGGGCTCCGACATCGGTACGACTGTCAAAAAGAGCTGGTAGAACCGCTATACTTAGACCGTTATAAAACAGGAGAAGGAAGTTATGGAAGAGCGTGAGATTATCCAAGAGTGCAGCCACCGCATGGATGAGGCCATCAGCAAGCTGAAGGAGACTCTGGGCACGGTCAGGGCCGGCGCCGTCTCCCCCAACGTGCTGGACAAGATCAAGATCGAGTACTACGGCGAGATGACCTCCATCAAGACCGTTGCCTCGGTTACCGCCACCTCCGGTACCCAGCTGGTGGTCAAGGCCTTCGACCCCACCGCCATCAAGGCGATCATGGCCGCCATCGGCCAGTCCGACCTGGGCGTCAACCCCGTGCTGGACAAGAACGTCATCCGCCTCAACTTCCCCCCTCTGTCGGGCGACCGCCGCAAGGAGTTCGCCAAGCAGGCCAAGGCCTACTGCGAGGACAGCAAGGTGGCTATCCGCAACATCCGCAAGGACCTGATCGCCAAGGTCAAGAGGTCCGAGGAGTTCTCCGAGGACATGGAGAAGCGGATCGACACCGAGATCCAGAAGCAGCACGATGAGCACATCAAGGCCATCGATGCCATCTACAAGGCCAAGGAGAAGGAACTCCTCAGCATGTAAAGCCAAGGGCGCGGTCACACCGTGCCTTTTCGCTTATTTAGATTGTTATTCATTTCTAACATATACTCGAAATAGTCAACTTAAAGGAGGCTTATAGAGGTGGAGGATAGAAAACCCGAAGAGACCCCTGAGAGCACCACCGAGAGAGCCGAGGTCGCCAGCGAGCCTAACAGCCCCCGGCGCCACTCCATGGCGGTGCGCACCATCACCAGCCTCGCCTTCGCGCTGGTGACCGTCCCCTGCGCCTTCCTCGGCGGCTGGTTCATCTTTGCCCTGTCGCTGATCCTGGTGGGCTTTGGCACCTACGAGATTCTCACCATGCCGGGCCGGGACCGCTTCGACATCGCAACCAAGATCCTGACCTTCATCGCCGTCTTCGCCCTGACCTACTTCCAGTTCTTCATAGACCCCGACCAGCTGGCGGCCATGGGGCAGGGCAACCTGTTCGGCCTGACGGGCTTTCAGCCCTCCGTCCTCGGCCTGGCCATCTATCTCATCCTGCTCTTCACCATCCAGCTGTTCAGCCGCCGTTTCGACCTGTGGAGCACCCTCTACCTCTTCCTGATGGTCTTCCTCCTCTCCACCGGCTTCTATGCGATCCTCTTCCTCCGCCTCGGCCCCATCTGCCTGGTTGAGTATGCCCCCATCGCGAACGGCTTCACCTACAATCTGACCTCCTGCCTCCTCCTGTGGTGGGTCCTCTTCGGCGTGTGGACCTGCGACATCGGCGCCTACTTCGTCGGCGTGTTCTTCGGCAAGCACCCGATGAACGCTAAGATCTCGCCCCACAAGACCTGGGAGGGCTTCGCCGGCGGCGTAGCCGCCTCACTGATCTTCTCCATCGTCTATGTCTGCATCGTCTCCTACGCCTGCCACGCGGCTATCCTCCCGGGGGTCATCGATGTCTACAACCATCCCTCCGACTGGGGCTGGGTCATCCTCCTAGCCGTCCTCTTCCCCCTCTTGGACAACGTCGCCAGCTTCCTCTTCTCGGCGCTCAAGCGCCACTTCCAGGCCAAGGATTGGGGTCGGATCCTCCCCGGTCACGGCGGGATCATCGACCGCTTCGATGCGGTGATCCTCACCTCCATCGTCGCTGCCGCCACCGTGGCCCTAATCGCCGGATAGCTGACATGAAAGGTCGGCCCTCAGCGGCCGATCTTTTCGCTTCTAAGTAGTATTCAATATCTTTGTATAATTACATACCGCACGCGCGCTCGGATTTAAAGATGTGTTATTTTCGAGCGCCACAGCGCGATAGCGCTGGTAAGGAGATCTGTATGGATATCGTGATTCTGGGGCTGGATGAGCCCGGGGGAAGAGAGTTTCTCCACGCCTGCCAGAGGCGAAACGACCGGGTGGTCGGCATCGGTGTGACCAGCCCCGCCGCCCTGGTTGAGGACCTCTTGAATGAGCTGCCCGACCTCAGGGGCATCGCCCTGCTCTCGGGTTCCTATAACGAGGCGAGAGAGGGTGTCAGCGTCTATCTGGGCAAGGGTGGCACCAACCGCCTGATCGAGGCCCTCCGCCCCGATACCGTCGCCGACTTCCTCTATGGCCACGAGGGAGCCAAGGCCTATGAGGACCTGGTCAAGGCCGACGTGAGCATCGCCCTCGGTACCCCCGAGCCCATCCTGGTCGACGGGGTCGACCCGGACGAGCTGGCCGGGGTCGAGCTCGCCCAGGAGCGCCTGGTAGAGGCTATAGATCTGGCTGAGAGCGCTCCGAAGGATGCGGCCATCGCCCTGATCTACCGCACCGATACCCGCTTCGAGAATATCTCCGCCAAGAAGCTGTTCAAAATGAAGGGCAGCCAGCTGGCTCAGGCGGGCCTCAGCCCCAGGGGTGCCACCGAGGCGGCCCTGATGGTCGATGCCTACACCGATCTGGCCGTCTGTGCCCGCCTGTCCCAGCGTCCCATCACCGACTTCAAGGCGATGTTTGGCAGGGTCGAGACCGCTCAGGCTGCCCTCCTAGTCGACAATCAGCCTCAGGTCAGAAATCCCGAGGGAGCTCTAGTCGCGGCTGAAGATCTCTCCCTGGTGGAGGCTTCGGACGAGCGCTATCCCATGCTGAACCACCTGGTCGATATCAGCACCAGGTTCGGCTATCGGGGCGAGGTGATCAACCTGGCCGTCATCCAGGCGGCGGTGACCGCCTGCGCCGAGGATCGCATCGACCTCTCCACAGCCGAGAGCACGATCAGGCAGCTGACCTCCAGCTACTGCCGCCAGTACAAGGCTCCCAAGGATGAGGAGGAGGCGCGCCAGCTGTTCAACGAGGTCAGCCACAGGACCCACGAAGCGGTCGAGATGGTCGCTAAGGCCATCGCCAACGGCAACTACACCGATGCGGTCAAGCGCTCCAAGCAGCTGAACCGCATGCAGACCGCCGCCACCCGTGAGAGCGAGCAGGCGCGGCGCGAGCGCAAGAAGGCCTCGAGGTGGAAGAATGACCCCGCCAAGAAGGAACTCTGGAACGAGCATGAGCACGAGCGCCAGGTCCGGGCCAAGCGCAAGCAGGAGAACGAGCGCCGCGCCTCGCGCCGCATGGCTGCCGTCAAGAGGGCGGAGGAGACCACCGACCGCTTCCCCGTGGTCATCGTCGATGACGAGCGGGCCGATCGAGCCGAGAGGCTGAAGAGGCGCGAGCAACACCACAATCCCCGCACCAGAAGCAAGGACTCATCCAAGAGCCGCGAGACCGAGAGAGGGTCATTCAGCTCCAAGCGCCAGGCGAGAGGTCGCTCCCAGCACGAAGACGAGCGCCACAGCCGCGCCGTGCGCACCGGCTCCCACCGCGCTAACAGGAGCAACAAGGCTGAAGAAGGATTCCACTCCAACAAGCAGCCGGCCTCGAGGAATCGCTCTAGACACGAAGGTGAGCGCGACAGCCATTCCGAACACAGGGCTCACTCTCGCGCTGGCAGAGGCAAGGCGCACAGCAGCGAACTCCACTCCGCCAAGCCCCACAGCTCGAACGAGCAGAGATTCAGAAAGAAGAGATAATCCCACCGCACATAGCCGTCCCTGTCGAACCACACCACTAGGAGGAACCCGATGAACATCTTCATTGGAATCATCGTCTTCATCTTCGGCCTGGGCATCGTCATCTGCCTTCACGAGGCGGGTCACTTCTCCATGGCCAAGCTCTTCAAGGTCTACTGCGAGGAGTTCTCGATCGGCTTCGGACCGAAGCTGATCTCGATCAACCCCAAGGATCCCACCACCGGCAAGAAGAGGTGGGAGACCACCCTCAACATCAGGCTGCTGCCTCTGGGCGGCTACGTCGCCATGGTGAGCGAGGAGGAGGATTCGGCCCTGACCGAGGCGGGCCAGCAGCCCATCCCGCCCGAGCGCACCTTCTCCCACATCAACCGCGGCAAGCAGGCCATCATCATGATCGCCGGTATCGCGGTCAACCTGATCCTGTCCTACTTCCTCTTCCTCCTGGGCAACGCCTTCGGCCGCCAGCAGGACCCCTACACCAGCCAGATCCGCGTGCAGAACAATAGCCCCCTCTATGAGGCTGGCGTGCGCAGCGGCGACTATATCGACGGCCTCTACCTCGACCTCGGCAACTTCGAGCTAACGGCGGACGGTAGGCCCGATGAAGAAAACACCCTCAAGGTGGTCGACGGAAATGGTAGAGAGCTCACCGCCTCTGAATATCAGAGTCTGAGTGAATACATCGACCTAGAGAGCAACCGCACCGCCCGCGTCACGGGCGATGCGGCCCTGGTCGATACCACCGAGCCCTACCAGATCGTCGACGACTTCGGCTCCGACTTCAACTTCTACAACATCCAGGAGGCCCTCAAGATCAGCCTCAACGACGGCGAGAAGAGCCTCAAAGTCGGCGAGGACGGCTCCATCGAGCCCGTGGGCGAGGACGATTCCGACACCGTCATCCTCCGCTACGCCCCCATCGACGCCTCCGCCCAGGTGACCATGCAGGCCGCCTACCACCACTCCGGGAGCGAGCAGATCTTCAAGACCGAAAACGTCGCGTTCAGCGCGGTAGAATCGACCGTGACGGATGAGGAGACGGGTGAGGAGACCACCACCTACAGCTTCCCCACCTTCGGTCTGGGCTGCTACATGACCTACATGCCCGACCCCGACAGCGGCCGGGCTGGCTCCGACTGGATCTCCCCCGAGGTCTTCGGCCAGGCGATCGTCCAGTCCTTCGTCGACCAGGGCCTCGGCATCCGGGATGTCTATGTGGCCCTGGGCTCCCTCTTCACGCCGAAGGGCTGGAACAGCGTCGGCGGCATCGTCTCCATCTTCATGACCAACCAGCAGGCGGTCGACCTGGGCTTCTACTACGTCATGTGGGTCTGGGGTCTCATCTCGGTCAACCTGGCCGTCTTGAACCTGTTGCCCATCCCCGGCCTGGACGGCTGGCAGCTGCTTCTGTGCATCATCGAGGCGATCAGGCGCAAGCCGATCTCCTCCAAGTTCAAGGGCTACGCCTCGATCGTCGGTCTCAGCGCCCTGCTGATCCTGGCCGCCGTCCTCATCATCCTCGACTGCATCCGCTACTTCGCCTAGCCTTTTCACGGGAGGTTCCAAGATGAGAATCGATCAGATCGTCGAACGCTTCATCAAAAAGATCGGAATCGCAGATCCCGCTCCCTTCGTCGCCTGCTCCTTCAGCCGGCTCTCGGCCGACAGCGAGGTCAACCGCGTCTATATGACCCTGCGCTGCCCCGGTCTCCTCCCCCTGGCTACCTATCGCGACCTCTTCGCCAAGCTGGATAGCATCGCGGCCCAACCCGGGGGCTTCGCCAGCGACATGAAGTTCGAGTACGAGGATCAAGAGCGGGGACTGGACAAGCTCCTGGATGACTTCATGGCCGCGGAGAGCGCCTACGAGCTGGGCGACTATCGCCTCCGCCCCCAGGAGCAGACCATCATCTTCTACTTCGCTCCTGACCAGGACGAGCAGGCCATCAAAGAGCAGGCCAAGAGCTTTGCCGACCTGCTCAAGAAGATCGGCTCCACCTATAAGACCGCGGTGGTGGAGAAGATCGAAGAGCCCGCCCCCGAACCCAGCCAGCCCGTTGCCAAGGCTCCGATCCAGGAGCCCGATTACCAGGGCGAGGACATCTGGTCGGGGTCGGAGGAGGACTACACCATCCCCGACGACATGGACGAGTCGGACATCAGCCAGGAGGAGCTGGAGGCTTTCCAGGCCCAGATAGCGCAGCAGCGCCAGGCCACCGCTCGGGCCAGCCAGAAGCGCGAGGAGCAGCTCCAGCGCGAGAGCGAGCAGCGCCGCCGAGATGCCCTGGCCTACACCCCGGCCAAGCTGAAGGATATCGACAACCTGACCCGGGTCCAGGTCGAGGGCCGCATCTTCAAGGCTGAGGACAAGCTGCGCGTCACCAAGACCAACAAGCACTTTCTGACCATCGAGTACACCGATGGCACCTCGAGCATCGCCTCGACCGTCTTCGAGAGCAAGAAGATGCCCGTGTCCTTCCTAGAGTCGCTTAAACCCGGAACCAACATCCAGGTCAAGGGCCTGGTCCAGCAGGATAAATACCTCCACCAGCTGACCATCTCCCCCGACAGGATCACCATCCTCCCGCCCACGCCTCTCAGGGACGACCCCAGCCCCGAGAAGCGCGTGGAGCTCCACCTCCACACCAACATGTCCAGCATGGACGGCATCTCCTCGATCACCAAGTACGCCACCCTGGCCAAGAACTTCGGCATGTCGGCCATCGGCATCACCGACCACGGCGTGGTCCAGGCCTTCCCCGAGGCCCAGAAGATCGGCAAGAAGCTGGGTCTGAAGATGCTCTACGGCTGCGAGCTGTACATGGTCGACGAGAAGCTCGAGTTCGTCCTCAATCCCAGGAGCGTCAAGCTCAACACCGCCGAGTACGTGGTCTTCGACCTCGAGACCACCGGCCTGTCGGCCCACTACGACCGCATCATCGAGTTCGGTGCGACCAAGTACCGCCAGGGCCAGAGGGTCGACGAGATCGACTTCTTCATCAACCCCGACCGCAAGCTGCGCGAGTTCATCGTCAACAAGACCCACATCAGCCAGGAGGATGTCGACCACGGCCGCCCCATCAAGGAGGCCTTGAAGGACATCCTCGAGTTCTTCGGCGATGCGGTCATCATCGACCACAACGCCTCCTTCGATATCGGCTTCCTCAACGAGGCGCTCAAGAACAACAACCTGCCCCCGATCAAGAATCCCGTCATCGATACCCTGATGCTCTCCAGGTACATGTACGCCAACAAGAAGTCCCACACCCTGGAGGCCACCGCGCGCTACCTGGATATCAGCTACGACGAGACCCAGGTCCACCGCGCCATCTACGATGCCCAGGTCCTGGAGGCCGTCTATCAGGGCCTGTTGGATATCCTCTCGCAGGATAAGCCCGACCTGGATCTGCTGGATCTGGTCGGCATGTCCTCCAAGGATGTCATCCTCAACGCCCGCCCCATCAACATCGTGGCCTACGCCAAGAACGAGCAGGGTCTGAAGGACCTCTACAGGCTGATCTCCATGGCCTCCACCGACTATCTGGCCGAGGTCCCCAAGATCCCCAGAAGCGAGGTGATGAAGTATCGCGAGAACCTCCTGATCGGCTCGGGCGACTTCAACGGCGAGGTCTTCGACGCCGCCCTGACCAAGTCGACCGACGAGCTGAAGCGGACCATGGAGTTCTACGACTACATCGAGGTCCAGGACCCCGCCTGCTACTCCTTCCTGATCAACGATGGTCAGATCTACGACCAGCAGACGCTTCTGATGATCCTCAAGGACCTCATCCAGGCGGCCAGAGACATCGGCAAGCCGGTCGTCGCCACCGGCGACGCCCACTATTGCGACCCCGAGGATAAGATCTATCGCGACGTCTACATCTTCGCCAAGGGAATCAAAGGTGCTATTCATCCTCTGAACCCCTTCAGAAGGAAGAAGCAGAAGCCCTATCCCAACCCCGACCAGCACTTCCGCTCGACCCAGGAGATGCTGGATGACTTCGCCTTCCTCCAGGATGAGGACCTGATCAGAGAGATCGTCATCACCAACACCAACAGGATCGCCGACATGCTGGAGCCCCTAAAGCCCACCAAGGACCGCCTCTATCCGCCCTACATCAAGGACTGCGACACCAACCTGATCAAGCTGGTCTACGACACCGCCAAGAAGATGTATGGCGACCCCATCCCCGAGCCGATCAAGAATCGCCTCGACACCGAGCTGCACGGCATCGGCTCCAACGGCTACTACGTCATCTACTGGATCGCCTCGGTCCTGGTGCGCCAGGTCAACGCCACCGGCCACCTGGTCGGTTCCCGCGGCTCGGTCGGCTCCTCCCTGGTGGCCACCATGTCGGGCATCACCGAGGTCAATCCCCTCCCGCCCCACTGGGTCTGCCCCAAGTGCAAGCACCTGATCTGGGCCGATGCCGTCAAGTGCCCCGACGGCTTCGACCTGCCCGACAAGGACTGCCCCGAGTGCGGAACCAAGATGCACAAGGACGGCCACGATATCCCCTTTGAGACCTTCCTGGGCTTCCACGCCGACAAGGTCCCCGATATCGACCTCAACTTCCCCTCCGACTTCCAGGCTGAGGCCCACGAGATGACCCGCCAGCTGCTGGGCGCCGAGAACGTCTTCAAGGCCGGCACCATCCAGACCACCGAGGAGAAGAACGCCATCGGCTACGTCAAATCCTTCTTCGAGTCGCAGGGCATCGACCCCAAGACCATCCGCCCGGCCGAGATCGACCGACTGGCGGCCGGCTGCATCGGCGTCAAGCGCACGACGGGCCAGCACCCCGGCGGCATCATCGTCATCCCCTCGGATATGTCGGTCTTCGACTTCACGCCGTACCAGTATCCCGCCAACGCCGAGGATGCCGAGTGGCGCACGACCCAGTACGATTTCCACGCCATCCACGACAACGTCTTAAAGTTCGATGAGCTGGGCCACGTCGACCCCTACGCCATCAAGATGATGAGCGACATGGCCGATGTCGACTGGAAGAGCATCCCCTTCGACGACCCCGAGACGATGAGCATCTTCTACTCCCCCAAGGCCCTCAAGCTGAAGACCAACGTCCTCCAGCAGAAGACCGGCGCCCTCGGCCTGCCCGAGTTTGGCACCTCGATGGCCCGCGGCATCCTCGAGGACACCCAGCCCCGCGGCTACGGCGACCTCGTCCGCATCTCCGGCCTCTCCCACGGAACCAACGTCTACGCCGGCAACGCCCAGGAGCTGATCCTCTCGGGCAAGGCGACCCTGAGGGATGTCATCGGCTGCCGCGACGACATCATGGTCGGTCTGCACAACAACTACGGCATCCCCTCCGACGAGTCGTTCAAGATCATGGAGTTCGTCCGCAAGGGCTGCTTCACCAAGCCCGGCTTCGAGGAGCAGGGCGAGAAGATCATCGAACAGCTCAAGAGCTATCACGTCTCCGAGGACTATATCGAGTCGGCCAAGAAGATCGGCTACCTGTTCCCCAAGGGCCACGCCTGCGCCTACGTCATGATGGCGGTCAGAGTCGCCTGGTTCAAAGTCCACTATCCCGAGGTCTACTACGCGGTCTACTACACCCTCCGCTGCTCGGGCGCCTACGATCTGAAGATTATGCAGAGCGGCCAGGCGGCCGCCCTGCGCTGGCTCCAGAACTACGATAACCGCAAGGCTCAGCACCTGCCCATCGAGAACAAAGACAAGTCCCTGGTCAACACGCTGACCATCTACGTGGAGATGACCGACCGCGGCATCCGCTTCGGCCACATCTCGGTCCAGAACAGCGACGTCAAGACCTTCACCGTCGATCCCCAGACCAAGGAGATCATCCCGCCCTTCACCGCCGTCGATGCCCTCGGCGAGGTCCTCGCCTCCAAGATTGTCGAGGAGCGGAACAACCGCCCCTTCGACAGCATCCAGGACTTCGAGACCCGCTGCCACGTCCCTGCGACCATCTCGACCAAGCTCAGAGATCTGGGTGCCTACGAGGGTCTACCAGAATCCGCCCAGATGACCCTGGACGAGTTCATGTAGGTTTAGGCTCTATTCATCTTCAAAGCTAAAGATTAGATTGGAAATAGCAGTCAGCATAATGTTGACTGCTATTTTTTCTTCTTAGGATGGTCCTGAAGGTTATTCTTAGAAGCCCAGCAAGATGTGTGAGGAGCTTTCGATTCGAAATGATGACATCACCAGCTGAATGCAACGCTATTTTTTTCAGCCCTTTACAAGGGGCGGAAGCCGTTTATAATTCAAATCCCAGCTTGAATGCTGGGTTCACGGGGATGCACTGGTTTCGACAGGTGCGGTAGAGCCCGGGGAGCAGCCGATTGGTCACGTAATGACCTTCCACACAACAAGTGCCAAGAAAAATGTTATCGCTTGCCGTATGCAGCCTTCCTTCAGGATGGCTGCCTGCGCCTGCTAGTTCCCTCCTGTAGGGTAAGCACGCAGTAACCCGGTTAGACTCCGGGTTGACGGGGCCGCCCCGATCTCGCGGTATCAGCGGGTCTACGGCCAAAACAGAATACCGACTCGAGCCAACGTCCATCCCGGGCGGGGGCAGGTAAGAGTATCTCCGCCCGGGACCTCACATCCAGGATGGCTGTCTCCAGGGTGTGGGAACCGAGACAGCCTAAGCTGTAGCCGCCCTTGGTGAAGCCGCATTTGGACACGGGTTCAACTCCCGTCATCTCCACCAAACTGAACAGAATTGAACCCTTACAAGATCGTCGGCGACTTGGTCTACATCCAAGCCCGATGGAAGTATGGGTTCAAGAAATAGCCACGGGGTTAGCCTCGTGGCTTTTTGTATTCAACTTTTTATGCTTGTTTAGAATATAAAATTGGCAGCGTCACAAACTTAAGAACAGAAGAACCTATCTGTTACCCACCACATAACCATTTGAATTCAATGAAACATGGCACACCCCATCCCGATTCCTGCAATCACCCTTCCCTCGATTCCGCATCTGAAGATGTAAAATCATTTTCAGGCACGAGAAAGCT
>CALVYN010000016.1 GCA_944372245.1 uncultured Bacilli bacterium | reverse complement strand
GGGAAGGTCGGAGAGGGTGGAGTCCTCGGTCGCGGTCCAGCCGGAGAGGTCGCCGGTCTCAAAGCCGCCGTTGAGGACGTCGGTAAGATTGTCCAAAACCGAGACCTTCGCTTTGAAACTGGCGGTCTGCTGATAGGCATCCGTGGCCTGAATGTCGAAGATGTAATCTCCAGCCGCACTCATATCCACCGTCTCCAGGTTCTCGGTGACCCGGGTCTGATCGGGGAGTATGACAGCCGTGATGGCCAGGGTCAGCTCGCTCTTGGCGGTGTAGTCGTCGCGGATGAGAGGCCGGACGGCGCTCAGCAGAGTCGAGGTGGCATACTCGGGTGTGCGCGAGGTCTGAGCGATGTAGATTGCGCCCTGAGCATCCGGAGCGACAGTCGAGACGGGGGCCGCACCGGCGAAGGGGAAGCTGAACTGGCTGTCGTACATATCGACATAGGTCTGTCCGTTCACGACGCCATCGTCGGTGTAGCTCTCCGCCTTCTTGATCGCGTCGATGTCCGCCTGCAGCTGCTCGGCGGTCAGGT
This sequence comes from uncultured Bacilli bacterium, assembly GCA_944372245.1. Lineage (GTDB taxonomy): Bacteria > Bacillota_I > Bacilli_A > RFN20 > CAG-288 > CAG-568. The sequence goes on along the minus strand of CALVYN010000016.1, from coordinate 22,159 downwards.
TGACCTTGAAATCGTCGAGGGTGACGAAGTTGAAGTCCTCGCTGGAACCGCCGTTATCGGTGATCAGGAAGTAGAGGACTCTTCCCTTATACTCGGTCACATCGACATAGCGGTAGATGAGGTTCAGAGCGAAGCTGGGGTCGGTGAAGTACTGGGAGTTGTCTAGGGTGGTCAGAACCTGATCGGTCTCGCCATCGACGATGGAGACGGAGATGTTGGGACGCTTGGCCGCACCCATGCGGAAGCTGAGATAGACATTTCCCTCGATCGCGGGGTCGACGGTGAACTTCTGCGAGCGCATGCTTCCGGTCATCGCCGCCTGACTCTCGCCGGAGAAGACGAAGTTCCCCACACCCTGATAGCTGCGGTTGCCCCAGAACTGGGTGGTGGAGGGAATGACGCCACCGGCCGTGAAGGCGCGGCCCTCGATGACCTTCCAGCCCTCGAGGTTACCCGTCTCGAAGCCGCCGTTATCCAGAGTCAGCGAGCTGGGATCCTCCTCGAAGTTATCCTGACCTGCAGCCAGGTCCGCCGCGCGCTGGGCGATAGCCGAATCGACCTCAGCCTGGGTGGCGAGGACCTTCACATCGTCGAGGTTGACGTAGGAGTAGTCATCCAGCTCGGCGTTGTTGGCCGTGTCCTCATCGGTGACCAGCATGTAGATGTTCTTGTCCAGGTAGGCCGACAGATCGACGTAGGACTGGACGAGGTTATCAGTGATCAGCACGCCGTTGAAGGCGGTGTTGCCCACCTGGGTGACCGCGGTCTCCTCGCCGTTGGCTTTGAAGCTCAGAGGGGTATCGTTCCCCTCCTCAAAGAACTGGACGTAGATCTTCTCGGTATTCTTGGCAGCACCGATCTTGAAGCCGACATAGCCGGTGCCGGTCAGCTTGAAGGTGGGCGAGCGCAGGGTGCCGCGAGCGGAGGCCAGCGAGGAGTGATTGCCGTTTAGGAAGTAGGTGCCCTCCTTGTTCACGGTCACGCCGTTGACGGTGTCCGCATCGGTGACGTCGGAGGCGGAGAAGGCCATGCCGGTCCGGGTCCAGCCGCTGAGGTTTCCCTCCTCGAAGCCGCCGTTGGTGATGGTGGTGGGGATCTCGCCCGAGCCGGTGCTGTCGCCGCTGTGGTCGCCCCCACCGGTGCAGCCCGCCAGCACAGCGACAGACAGAAGGCCCGCCAGCGCTGAGAATCTCATCTTTTTCATATCTTGATTTCCTTTCTGAAGCTATCGGAGAACGCGCAGCTCATCGAGGGTGATCTGCCCCTCAGAGAAGCCGTCGATCTTCACCGAGTAATCGACCTTGGAGGGATAGAAGCGCACGCAGGCATCCGCCGCACCGCCATCGACGAAGATCTCGATGAGACTGGCGTCGACGATCACGCGGACGACATGCTTGTCCCCGGGGGTTAGAGGCAGGTCTCTGATCTGGTCCTCCAGACCGTAGGGGGTTGCGATGGGATTGTGGGTGTGGGAACGATCGATGGTCAGATGATCGGACTGAAGCGTCAGCTCCAACCTATCTGCTCCGTGGCCGATTGCCAGCTTTCCGCCGAGCGCCCCACCATCGAGGGTCACCGTGAAGTCCAGGAAGCTGCCCCGAGACTTGCCCAGGGACTTGCGCACCTGGCTCAGGCGCCGATAGCCACCGAGGTTGGCCCCCAGGTAGTAATCGAGCTCCCTGGCGGGCACCATCCGGAGGTGCTCATCGGCGATGGACATCTCCCTGGGGAGGGTGAACTGGCCGTTCCAGCCATCCCTCTGAGTCGGATAGTCCGAGTTCCAGGCGGACATCCAGTACATCAGCAGGCGGCGGCCGTCAGGGGTGGAGACCGTCTGGGTGGCATAGGAGTCGAAGCCCCAGTCCAGCTTCTGGGAGAAGTCGACGTGGAAGCGGCCCGCAGGCAGCTCCAGCCGGCCGACGAAGGCCATGGTCTTGTCACGGTTGCACCGCTTGGGATCCTCGACGATCTGGCCGGAGACCAGGAGCACGTCCCGCCCGTCGACAGTGCAGAAGTTGGGGCATTCGAACATATCCGCCCGGATGGCGCTCGACTCCAGAAGCGAGCTGACGAAGGTCCAGGACTCGAGGTCCGGGGAGCGATAGAGCAGGACGGAGGAGCCCCCGGCCCGCCGCCTGGCGGCCACCAGGCAGTAGTACATCCCCTCCTTCTCGAAGACGCAGGGATCGCGGAAGTCGGCGGGGTCGTACTCATCCGGCAGCTGGGCGGCGTTGATGACGGGATTGCGCACATCCTTGACGAAGCGCATGCCGTCGTCGGAGCTGGCTAGGCACTGCTGCTGCAGACCGTCGCTCACGCCGGTGTACATCAGATACATCCGCCCGTCCCTCTCGATCGCTGATCCGGAGAAGCAGCCGTACTCGATCTCGTAGGGGGCCTCGGGGACCAGCGCCACGCCGTGCGACCTGAAGGTGATCATGTCGTCGGAGGTCAGATGGAGCCAGTGCATGGGCCCCCAGACGGGCGCATGGGGGTTGTGCTGGGCGAAGGCGTGATACCTTCCGCCGTAGCGGATGAAGCCGTTGGGATCGTTGATCCACCCGCGGGCCGGAGCGAAGTGCAGGGTGGGGCGATAGGGATCGACCGGCTTGGCGAAAAGCTTTCTCAGATTCTTAAATCTCATAGAATCTCACCTCGAATCTCAGGCCGCCCACTCCATGGGAGCCGTGGGGGCGATGGTGGCGACCTCGATGCTCTCGATGGTCGCGCCCGCCTCGCCGAAGAGGCTCACCAGGCCCGCCTCGGTCATCGCCTCGGGATAGGAGCGCAGGCTCATGGTCTTGTTATCGTTGAAGAAGGCCTCGATCATGGAGCGGTCGACGTAGACGTCAAGCTCGACCCTCCCCTCGGGGTTGAAGTCCAGCTGGCCGGTGGGACGGACCGAGGCGATGGAGGGATTGCGCAGGTTGGTGGTGTTGTCGCCGAAGACGTAGCCCTCGGCGTCGCCGGCAAACTCGGTATACTCGCGCCCGTCGGGCGACTGGCGCACCCTGACGCCCGCCTGAGACTCGCCGGTCAGGCCGGTGAAGGTCACCGAGATGCGCAGGCTGTCCGAGGAGAGGTCGGCCAGAGCCTGGTTGGCCTCGTCGATGGTCACATCCTCGGCGGCGTAGACCACGGTCTCGCTGGCGGAGGTGTTCACCGGCATGATGCCGAGGTTGCCGTCCTCCCTCAGGAAGAGGTGGCGATACATGCCCATGTTGTTGGCCCAGCCCGTCACCAGATAGTCGCCGGTCGAGCCGCGCTGGTCCTGGGCGATGGAGGAGATGGTCACTAGGCCGCTGACGGGGTCGATGAAGAGATTGGGGCCGGTGAAGACGTTGGGACCGAAGTCCATGCGCTTGGGATCGCCGTCCCAGTCGGGGATGAATCTGCCCTGGGTCGCATCGAAGTCACCGATCCAGTAGTAGACATTGTTGTCGGCCACGTCGGCGGGGGCGGGGGAGATCAGGAAGATGTACTTGCCGGTCGTGTTGCCCTCGCTATCGGTCAGGGGCTGCATGGCGGGCAGCTCCCAGACGCGGCCCATCCAACCGGGCTGGTCGGGCTGATCGTAGAGGGAACCCATGAACTCCCAGTCCTGAAGGTTGGTCCAGTCGCCGACGGGGGTCCTGAAGAGCCAGGCCGTGCCGTGGTTGGCGCCCAGAGAGCCGCCCACCAGAAGCCAGTTGTAGCCGCCCTCGACGAAGACTGCCGCATCGCGGAACTCGCCGGCCACACCCATCTGCGGGGTCTGGATGACCGCCAGCTCGGGCATGACCTTCCACTCGCGCAGATAGGGGTCATCCAGGTCGGCGGGGATCGCCAGACCGATGTTCTGGTTGGAGACCATGCCCTCGTGGACGTAGTCGCCGGCCGTGAACAGCAGGCAGGGGACATTCTCATGGCCGTCGACGGTCGCATACGTCACGCCGCCCGACCAGACGCCATCGGGGCAGACGGTGCCCAGCGTCGGGGTGATGGCGTCATCGACCTGGTGCCAGTTGACCATGTCGGTCGAGACCAGGTGACCCCAGGCGATACCCTGGGCGCCGTTGAAGTAGGGGCCGTTGACCTGGTGCTGGAAGAAGATGTGATACATCCCGTTGTAGTAGCAGGGGGCGTGGGGCTCGTTCATCCAGTGCTCGTTGGGGCCGCCGTGCCAGCCGGGCTTGTCGCCATCGGCGCGCAGGACCTCGGGCAGGCCGATGACCGAGTAGGGCAGCTCGCCCATGTCGGCCTCAGCGGTCTCGGCGCTGTAGGTCTCCAGGATGGTCGCCTCGTCCTTGACCTCAGGGTAGATGGTCACCTCGTCCAGCAGACCGGAGACCACGCCCTGGGGCACGCCGTAGTCGGACTTGATGTTCTGGGGATTTCGGCCGATGAAGAGATTCTGCGCGATGCCCGAGATCTGAGTGCCGGGAGCCATGTCCCTGGCCTCGCCGACCAGCTGCCCATCCAGGTAGAGAGCCATCCGGCCGCTGGCGCCGTCGAAGACGGCAGTCACGTAGTTCCAGCGCCGCTTGGCCAGGCGCGAATCGCCCGAGTTGACCGAGTAGACGGAGTCGCCGGTGCCGACTCTAAAGTCCAGATAGCCCTCGCGCGAGTAGCCGAGGAAGACGCCGGCGGCGAAGGTCGAATCCTGGTAGAACTGAGAGACGATGCCGGTCATGTTGCTGAACTCGGTATAGGCGTTGCGGTCAACCCAGTCGTAGGCCCGGGGCGCAATGTAGCAGGAGATGGTGAGCGACTCGCCCCCGAGGATGATCTCCGAGGAGGGATAGGAGATGTAGGTGGAGAAGCCATCCATCAGAACGGCGTTGCCGAGCACGCCCGCGCGGCGCTCGGGGCCCTGCTGCGCCGTCAGGGTCGGAGAGCTCTCATAGACGGAGAAGATGGTCGCATCCTCAGCGTGGCCGGAGGCGTCGACGGCGACCTGGCCATCGGTCTCGTCGAAGTGGAGATCCAGGAGGGCACCCGCGCGGGCGGCAGCGCCGTGACCGTCTCCGCCCTGGCAGGAGGCCAGGCCGGTCTGGGCGACGAGCGCCACGGCCAGCGCCAACGCAAACTTCTTGTGTTTCATGTGACTTTCCTTTCTACTTCAGTCCGGAGAAGGACACGCCCTCGATGATCCAGCGCTGGAAGAAGATGTAGACCAGGGCGATGGGGATGGTGGAGAAGGTCAGAGCGGCCATGGTCAGACCCAGGTCGCGCGGCTGGAAGGTATTGATCAGCTGCAGGTAGACCTGGAGGGGCTGCTTCGCCGGATCGGTGAAGATCAGCTGGGCGTTGATGTACTCGTTCCACTGGCCCATGAACGTCAGGATGGTGACGGTGGCGAAGATGGGCAGGGAGAGTGGCACGATCATGCGGAAGAAGATGCCCGGGCGCGAGCAGCCGTCGATGCGGGCCGACTCCTCGAGCTCGATCGGCATGCCCTCGAAGTACTGCTTGAACATCCAGATGTACATCAGGGAGCAGAAGCCGGGCAGGAGGTAGCCGAAGACGTTCAGCTCCTCGGTCAGAAGGCCTAGACGGTAGAGGATGACGTAGAGGGGGACGACCGACGTCTCCACGGGGATGATCATCAGCAGGACGACGATGTTCATCAGCGTGCGGGAACCGGGGAACTTCATGCGGGCCAGGGCGTAGCCGGCCAGGGAGTTGAGCACCAGGACCATGACGATGGTCACGATGCAGTAGATGACCGAGTTGAGGATCGAGCGCCCGAAGTAGTCGAAGGTGGCGAAGAGGTTGCCGTAGTTGTCGAACCACTGTCCGATCTGGGTGAAGTCGGGGAAGAAGGTCGCCAGGGAGGACAGCTGGGCGTTGATGGTGTCGTTGGACTTGAAGGAGTTGGAGACCATCCAGAGGACGGGGAAGATGAAGATGCAGACCAAGATGGCGCAACCGAGGACGATGAGGGTATTTCTCAGGATGCGAAGGCAGGCCCGCTGGACGTAGCGGGGCTTGCGCGCGCGGATGATGTGCATCAGTGATTCCATAGCGCTAGTCCTTCTTGCCCTCGAAGAGGCGCCTGAGCGTCAGGGAGACCGCCGCCATCACGAAGGTGAAGATGAGGGCGATAGCCGAGGAGTAGCCGATGTCGCGGTACTGGGTACCCTGGAGGTAGATGTAGTACGACATGGTCATCGTGTGGTTGTTGGGGCCACCCTGGGTCATGATCATGGGCTGGGTGACGATGCGGAACGCGGAGATCAGCATCGTGATGAGAACGAAGCTGAAGGTGGGGCGGATGGCGGGGAGAGTGACGTGGACGAACCTATTCCAGGAGCCCGCGCCGTCGATCTCGCTGGCCTCGTAGAGGGAGTGGTCGACGTTCTTCAGTGCGGAGATGAAGATCATCATCTGGTAGCCCGCCCCCTGCCAGGCCGAGATGAAGATGATCGCCTGGAGGGTGATGACCTCATCGGTCATCCAGTTGACGGGGATGCCGCCGCAGGCCAGGATCAGCGCGTTGATCAGACCGTCGGAATCGTTGAGCAGATTCATCCACAGCATCGAGGTGATCGCTAGGGAGAGCATGACGGGGACGAAGAAGGCCCAGCGGAGGAAGGTGTTGCCGTGCGTGATCTTGTTGACCAGAAGCGCCAGGCCTAGAGCAGTGAAGAGCTGAAGGGGAACAACCTCGACGACGAAGGTCAAGGTGTTGGTCAGCGCCAGGCCGACCGTCGAATCCTCGAAAACGCGTTTGAAGTTTTCGAAGCCGACCCACTGCGCCTCATCGAGGCGCAGCAGATTGGCGTCGGTGAAGGCATAGTAGAGCGAGATGACGATGGGACCGAGGACGAAGATGGCGCCGAGGATGACGCAGGGCAGGACGAAGATCCAACCCCAGAGCGTCTCCTCGCGCGAGTACTCCGTGCGGATGATCTTGAAGTAGGGCTGGCGGTGTTTTCCGCCGTCGCCCTTGAGACTCAGATGCATCCTCGGGAGCTTGGACTTCGCCCGCTTGAGGAACTCGCCGTAGCGGGTCAGCCTCTCACCCTCGCCCTCCCTCGTGACATCAGCAGTGTTATCCATGGGAGGTTGCTCCTAGCGCTAACGGGCCGAATCGACGGTGCCCATCTGGTCGCGGATGTAGGCCTCGAGGTCGTAGGAGGCATCGTTGCAGCTGTTCTTGATGTAGTCGAGAACGCGGGTGTAGGCATCCTTCATCTGGGGGTACTTGACCATCTTGGGACGGGTGAACTCGTTGTTGGACAGATTGTCGGCCAGCTGCTTGAAGGCGCCGGTCTGCAGCTGCTCCATCTCCGCCAGGGAGTCCTTGTTGGTGGGGAAGGTGCCGATCTCGCTGAACATCGCCTCGGTGGCATCGCGGCCGGTCAGATACTCCAGGGCGACGGTGGCCGCCTCCTTGTTTTCGGTGTCCTTGGTCACGCCGAAGCAGTAGGAGCCGCAGGGGTTAGCCACCAGGGTCGACTTGTTGCCGCTGGCATCCTCATAGACGGGATAGGGCAGGATCTGGTAGTTGTTGTAGGCCGCGTGCTCGTACTGGGCCGAGGTGTACTTGTTCTTCTCGATGGTGGTGGCATCCCAGGGGCCGTAGATCTCGAAGGCAACCTCGCCCTGCTCGAAGGCCGAGGCGTTGGAGCCGGTGTAGGCCCAGGCCTCGGTCCTGGGGTTGTCCAGACCGTCGTCGGTGTAGAACATCTCCAGCTGCTCGATGCCGGCCAGAGCCTCGGGCGTGGTCAGAGCCGCCTCGACCGCACCATCGGTGCCGAAGTCGCCGCCGGCGGAGTAGACGAGGTTGGAGTGGAAATACATGGCGCCGTCGGTACCGAAGTTCTGATTGAGCTGGATCTGATAGGGCAGGTCGGCGGCGTAGAGCTTCTCCATCGCCTCCTTGACGTCCTTCCAGGACCAGGGCTCGGCGTAGTCCTCCTCGGTGTAGCCGACCTGGGCCAGCAGGCCGGTGTTCATATACAGACCGCCAGGCGCCTCCATGCCCGAGAGGGCGTACAAGCTGCCATCGATGGTGCACTCGTCGATGACCGAATCGACGTAGCTGTCCTCGGTGGTGACGGTGTCATCGATGCTGACGAGCAGGCCGGCGTCGACGTAGGAGGTGATGTCGGTGCAGTCGACCGCCAGGACGTCGGGAAGACCGCCGGTCAGCTGAGCCGAGGCGATGCGGGTGGCGATGGTCGAACCGCAGAAGACCATGCTCATCCTGATGTTAGCGCCGCTGGCGGTGGTGAAGCCGCTGTTGTTGAAGGACTCCATCAGCGAGTTGTAGACGCGGCCCTCGGGCTCCTGCTGATTCTTGTGAACCCAGACCTCGACGATCACGGTGCCACCGGGCACATCGTTATTGCTCTGGTCTCCGCCGCCGCCACAGGAGGTCAGAGCGGTGAGCGAGGTGAGGAGCAGGGCTCCCAGACGAATGTTCTTGTTCATTTTTCAATTTCCTTTCGATACCTATCAGCTAGTCGATGCGCAGCTGGGTGACCTTGTCGAAGACGTGAATGTGGCTAGAGTCGATGATGACCTTGATCCTCTGTCCCGAGACCATGGGAGTGGAGGCGTGACACTCGGCCACGATCTCCTTGCCGAAGAGATTGAAGTGGAGGTAGTAGGAGGCGCCGAGCAGCTCGGCCACGACCACCTCGCTCTCGAAGCCCTCGCGGGGATCGTCGACAGTGGTGATCTCCATCTCCTCGGGGCGCAGACCGACTGCCAGATCGCAGCGGCCACCGGAGAGGCCAGCATCGAACTGCTCGAGGCGCTGCAGCTGGTTGCCCAGGGCGGCATAGACCAGCTCGATGTTCTTGGTCAGCTCCCGGCGCTTGGGGAACCAGTTGGAGAGATCCAGCTGGGAGAGGGCAAGCTCGCACTTCTTCTGGGCCGCCTTCAGGCGCAGGCGGGCGGCCTCGATCCGCTCCTCGGGCGTGGCTTCCTCGCTGGGGGGTTCAGCCTGATGAGAGTCCACCTCTGACAGGTTGGACTTGAGCTGGCCACGGGTCAGATTGAGCAGGTTCTTCGCCGCCTTCTCGACAGCCTTATCAGCCCGAGAAATCGAGGCGTAGATCTCGAAGAGTACCCGATCTAGCGTGTTCTGGTAGAACTCGCGCCGCTTGGAGACGATGTCGTCGTGCACCTGGAAGTTCAGAACCTGGTTGCCCGTTCCGACCGTGACATCGCGCCCCTCAAGCGTGCCGTCCCAGATATTCATGGCCGGCGAGCCGATGAAGGTGGCCACGAACAGGTTGGCAGGGTGAGAGTAGATCTCCTCGGGGCTGCCGATCTGCTGGACCCGGCCATCCTTGAGAACCACGATCTTGGTCGCCATGGTCATGGCTTCGGTCTGGTCGTGGGTGACGTAGATGGTGGTGGCGCCGATGGTCTTGTGAAGCTTGACAATCTCGGCGCGCATCGACACTCTGAGCTTGGCATCCAGATTGGATAGAGGCTCATCCATGAGGAAGATCTTGGCGCTGCGGACGATGGCGCGCCCCAGGGCCACGCGCTGCTTCTGACCACCGGACAGCTGGCGGGGCTTGCGGTCGAGATACTTGGTGAGCTCGAGGATCTCGGCGGCCTCGCGCACCTTCCTGTCGATCACATCGTGCGCAATGTGACGCATCTTCAGACCGAAGGCCATGTTGTCGTAGACGCTCATCTGGGGATAGAGAGCGTAGTTCTGGAACACCATGGCGATGTCGCGCTCCTTGGGACTCAGGTCGTTGGCATACTTTCCGCCGATGTACAGGTCGCCGGAGGAGATGTTCTCCAGTCCCGCAATCATGCGGATTGTCGTCGACTTGCCGCAGCCTGAGGGGCCGACAAGAACCACGAACTCATGCTTCTTGACATCGAGGTTAAAGTCGAAGACAGCCTGCACGTTGTTGTCGTAGACCTTGTCCACGTGGCGCAGGCTCAGATAGACATCATCGGCGGGGGCTGCTGAATCCTTCCTAGTCGCCTCGACAGGAGTGTTCCCCTGCTCCGTCTCCGGGGCGACTTCGACGGTTTCCGCAGCTTCATTCTTCATCTCTTCATCTGACATTTGCGGTTGCCTCTCATGATGTGGTATCGATACCACAATTCGAATTATAGAAAGGCCGTTTTATAAGTCAACAGAAATGTGGAAGCGATACCACAAATAACGGGACGCGAGATGCAATTAGCGAAAATACAGGCATTTTTTTACCGCAATTTAACAGGTTAAGCGGTTTTCTTAGAAAACAAAACATTTATGTGAAACCGTAACCACAAAATCACAATTTAGAAGCCCTTAGACCTCTTATACATACGCGTGCACGTATGGAACTGTGTGGTGAATAGGCTTAGAAAATATATAAACGCCAAAGCGGCTCCCCGAGGGGAGCTAGTTCAAAGAAAAGAGAAGGCTAATCGTCGAGCTGCCAGATGGCCGAGAGGGTGATATCGCCCTCGGCGACGAAGGGAAAAGCGACCAGAGTCTCGTCGGGTGTCTCCCAGCCTAGAAGTTCAAAGCCTTCGCGAGTCGAGACAGGAGCCTCGGAGATGGAATCGCCCACCTCGATCTGGATGGCGTCGACGCTAGTGCCACCCTGAGTATCGAAGCTGACGGTGCAGATGCTAGGGGTGGAGGAGGAGGGAGTGTTGTTCGAATATATGAATTGCAGCGAGCAGGCTGAGACGGTGAGGGGAGCGAAGAGGGCCAGGGCTGCCAGTATCAGATGCTTGATAAATTTCATGTAGGTGTCTTTCGAGTTGGAGATTTCCAGAAAAGGGAGCTCCAAGGCCACAAATATACATTGATTCCTAAAAAGTTGGTAATTTTGGGCTAAGCAGCTAAAAATCTCTGCTTAAAGCTCTTTCCACCTTTAGGCAAAGTCAAAAATCTTTGAACGAGGAGCTGACAATCGAGATTCACTAACTACTTCAGGCGCTTCTGACCGCTCCGAAGATGAGCTTTGATGCTTTCAGCCGTCTCATCAGGGATCAGATTAGTCGTATCGATCACATAGGATTCATATTGACCTAAATCAGCGAACTGCTTCCACATGACCTCGACCAGCTCGGTGCTGGTCTTCTCATCCAGCTTAGCTCTCCCTACGGCCCTCTTCAGAGTCTCCTCCCGGGAGGCGCGCATGACGATATAGTTCACCTCGTAACCCTCAAGGACTCCCTTGAGCCAGGGTTCGATAAACCAGGGGCCAACGATGCCATCGACATAGACGTCATAACCGCCTCTGACAAAGCGCTTGGCCGCCTCCAGAAAGGACTCGATGACGATACCGTTCTGGTCGTTAGAAGCGGGAAGATACGGAGGAATATATCCCTTCTTCAGATAGTGGTAGAAGTCATCAGTCCTGAGGCAGACTGACTTCTCCATATCGGAATCCAGGGAGACTTTCTCCGCCGCAGTGCTCTTACCTGTTCTAGGCGAACCTGTGATGATTGTGATTCTTCCCCACTTCATACTTTGATTCTCTAACCCATGAATAGTTTTCGGTCTAAATATAGGAAGACACACACCTAAATCGGGTAGTTATGTTTAATGTGAGCGGATAAGGAATCGAACAAATAGAATGCAAATATTTCCACATGATTAGTAAGTATTTCAAAGATAAAAATTCAGGCAAAATTACAAAAATTGCAAAATAAAAACCCACATCTCTGCGGGCTTTCCTGACGTCTTTTAGTCCTGATCCTGGTTGGCGTTCAGAGCGTTGTAGGCCTCATCGGACACAGGCTCGAGCCACTCGGTGGAGCAGTCCTTGCCGGGGAGCTCAAAGGCCAGATGAGAGAACCAGGAGTCCTTGGTCGCGCCGTGCCAGTGGTCGCGGTTGGGAGTGGAGATGACGATGTCGCCGGGCTTGAGCAGTCGAGGCTCTTCACCCCGCTCCTGATACCAGCCCAGACCGTCGGTGCAGATCAACACCTGGCCACCGCCCTCGGTGGCCTTGTGGCAGTGCCAGAAGTTCCGGCAGCCGGGCTCGAAGGTCACGTTGGCGATAGACAGCCGCGCACCCGGCTGAGTCACAGGATTGAGGTAGGAGATACCAGTGAAGTAGCGGTTGTAGGGATTCACCTGCCCCAGTCCGAAGATTCCGCCGTGGCCGGCGGACTCGGGGTCGTTGCCATAGACCTCCTTAGCCACTCTGAGGGCGGACCAGGCGAAGGGCCAGCCCACATAGAAGGCCAGCTGGGTGATGGTCTCCACCATCTCCTGACGCGAGACACCATTCTCCCGCGCCTTGCTCATGTGATAGCTAAAGGAACTGTCGAAAATACCGCGAGAGATGAAAGAAACGACCGCGATCAGAGAGCGATACTTCGGAGCGAGCTGATTCTCTCGGCTCCACACCTCGCCAAACAGCACATCGTCATTGAAGCGGGCAAACTCGGGAGCGAAATCGCCCATCTGCATCCGTCCAGCTGTCTGTTTCTTCATTCTCTTCCCTCCTTTTCCACCTAGGAATCAGGATTCTTTTAATCCCTGAAGATAACTTTATGTCAATCCTGAAGAAGGCTATAGAGAAAGTGTTTGAATCTGACTTCAATAAATATGATTCGAGGTTCTCCAATCTGCCTTTGTCAGGAATTGTCTTTGCATCCGTGGCAGGTGGAAAAGGAAAGGATGCAATCGATCCCTCTGCGCAAAAACGACAATGATATTGATGAGGGCTAAAGATGTTATCTCCTCTATTCTGGCCATCATAAACAATCCTGGAAGCAAAGCACATCCTGGTCCATATGATGTATCTGATGTTCTAAAAACAAGGTTTGCCTACAGCTGGCGTGCCATCAAAGAAGAACTATCAAGGCGAAGCACAAAATATAAAGTGAGAGATCTTATCTCCAGCGATAATCCACAGCCACAAGAATTGAATAGATCAAATCGAGAGCTCTACGAAAAATACTATTCTGAGTCTTCGGATTTGGAGAAGAGTTTCTGGGCATCTTCTAGCGAAATTGGCCAGAAATCTTCATCGGCGACTACAGCGATTAATCTACCGGTTCCCCAGCATTCTACAAATGTAGAATTCTCATCAGTAGGAGGAACAGGAAGCACTGAAATAACGACTCCGTCAGAACCTACTTTCCAAAGCTTGCCAATTGGTGCCTCATCAGGCCTAGTCCAGCGCTCGAACCAGAGTTTCTCTCCCTCTCGCAATTCTATCTTAGGCACTGCCATTGATAATTCCTCCTTACTTCCTCTGTTCTCAGTTAACTATTCTTCCGAAAACCTGAATTTTGGTTTGAATATATCCAAGTCCTCTCTGAGTAAAAGACATTTGTTGGCTATTGTTTTGTGAAGAGCTTTTGGGCATCAGCTAGAGAAATCGGCCAAAAGTCCTCGTCAGAAATCTCGCAGAGCAGCTTACCGGCACACCAAGCTTTTTCAAATGAATCTCCCTCGGGAACAGGCAATGTTTCCAGCACTACCCCTTCTGAATTAACCTTCCAAATAACACCATTAGGAGCCTCATTCGGTCGAGAAAACCTTTCGAACCAGAGTTCCTCTCCCTCTCGCAATTCAATTTTAGGCACTGCCATTGATATTCCCCCTCTCTCTCAAAATTACTTTTAAATCTCTTAAGAAAAATCATAGACGACCAGCGAGACAACAATGGCAACCCTAAGATGGTAAGGGCACAAATATGGACAAATACTGCCGAGTTCAATGTAAACAAATGTTAAGCGTGAAGGGGGACTTTAATTCATATTCGATGAGTCCGTGGCCTCAGTATCGGCTAGGCAGAACCCCATCCCTCCTACGCACAGCAGCAGAGAGTCAGGGGCATGGTCCTCCGATAGATCAAGACATCGACAGTCAATAAAACGACAAATAGGCTAATCAGATGGCACTAAGCTAAAACTCATTTAGGCAATTTAGCCAACTCATACGCGCAATATTAGATTGTAATTTCAATCAGCTTTGAAAATCACGATATTACTAAGAGAAAAAGCCACAGGCTCACAATCCCGACTCCACATTTTGAGCGCCTCACATCTCCCCCTATAAATCGCTCGGATTGCGATAAGACTAAAGAACACTCCACCCGTCTGATCCGTCTAAATTTGACATCTGTTTTACACTTGGAAGCGTATTTTTACTTTCATCGCGCAACCCTCTTTATTTCTATATTGCGCTCTCTATAATTGCCGCTGAAAAAAGTTAAGTTGAGGTATTTCCGCATGACTGCTAGAGAGCTACCGATCATTCGGACATTCGCGCGCAATGTGGACATCATCAAGCTGTCCGTCCCCGTCTTTCTGGAGCTGATCCTCAGCGTGGCTATGGGCTACGTGAATCAGTTCATGCTGGCGGGTATCCCCCTAGCCTCCAACGCGGTGGGCCAGGCCAACCAGATCTCCCAGATTTTCATCGTCACCTTCTCCGTCCTCTCCAACTCCTCTCTGATTCTCATCACCCAGCTGCGAGGCAAGGGCAACGAGAGCGCCATCAAGGATATCTATCCCCTAGCTTTCTACTTCAACCTGGCCATCGGCATCCTGGTGGCCGCCATCAATATCGGCATCGCTCCGGCCGGTGTCTTCAGCCTGATGGGGGTCGATAAGGAGGTCATCCCCTTCGCCATCAACTACCAGATGGTCAGCGGCGTCTCCCTGGCCTTCCTGGCCCTGAACAACGTCTTCTCCGCCTTCCTCAGGGGCAATAAGAAGATGGTCCAGCCCACCATCATCGCCTTCGCGATGAACGGCGTCGCCGCCTGCGCCAACGCCGTGGCCATCTGGGGCATCCCCGGCCTGGACGAGATGGGCAAGACCATCGGCGTGGCCATCTCCACCGACCTGTCCCGCCTCATCGGTCTGGCCCTGTCGATGTTCTTCTTCTACCGCGTGGTTCACGAGTCCCTCTCGCCCAAGCACCTCTTCCCCCTGCGCAAGGACCTGCTCAAGATGATGACCCTCATCGGTCTGCCCACCGCGGGCGAGACCCTCTCCTACAACTTCTCCCAGCTGGTGCTGGTGATCATCGTCAACCTCTCCGTCTCGGTCCTGATGCAGAACCTGCGCTCCTACCTGATCACCTTCACCTCGATCATCTACCTCTTCGCCAACGGCACCGGCATCGCCATGCAGGTCGTCGAGGGCAATCTGATCGGCGAGGGCAAGAAGGATGAGGCGGATCGATTGGTCCGCGATATCGGCATGATGGCGCGGACGGTGTCACTGATTATGTCCTTGATCATCACCGCCATAGCATATTGGGTCTTCTCCGCCCTGATGACCAGCGCGGTCAACAACCCGGAGACCAACCCTGACGGCATCGGGATGGGCACGGTGGCTCTGACCGCCGTCTTCTGCATGCTCATCGACATCGTCCTGGACCAGGGACGCGCGACCAACCTGGTCTACGTCAAGGGTCTGGAGACGGCCGGTGACATCATGTTCCCCGTCCTCTCCTCCATCATCACCTCCTGGGTCTTCACCGTCGGTCTGTCCGCCCTGCTCTGCCTGGTCGCTGACCTTGGCATCTACGGCGCCTTCATCGGGGCCTGCCTCGACGAGTGCGTGCGCGGCATCGCCTACGTGATCCGCTGGCGCCGGGGCGGCTGGCGCAAGCGCACCCTGACCAAGAACATCGCCTGATTCGCTAGGAGAGAGAAAAGATGAAGATCACTGCGCGCGGACATCTGAAGAGCTTCCTTCAGACGCAGCTGGACGGCCTGACCGGCCATCCCGAGGTGGCTGGCTACCCCTTCGATCGGGTCGAGTGGGGCCAGCCCGACTATCTCGCTGACAACGACCTGCCCCAGTGGTGGGTCTACGAGCAGACGGCCTACTGGGTCGACGGCCTGACTCGCTGCGCCATCGCCCTGGACGATGAGACCGCCCTCGAGCGGGCCTCACGAATCATCTACCGGGTCATCGACCATCCCGATACGGATGGCTACCTCGGCCCGCGCCTCCTCAAGAGCACTCCCTCCGCCCGCTGGCCCCACGTGGTCTTCTTCCGCGCCTGCCTCGCCCTGTACGAGCGCAACCGCGACGCGAGGATCATCCAGGCCCTCAAGCGCCACTACCTCGGCTGCCCCTTCAGCTACGATAAGTTCCGCGATGTCCTCAACGCGGAGATCATCCTCAGGATCTACCTCATCGATCGTGACCCCGCCCTCTTGGCCCTGGCCGAGGAGATCCTGGATCGCTTCAACCAGCTTCCGCCCCAGCCCTTCTTCCAGAATAACGATGCGACCATCGCCTCCGACGAGCGCCCCGTCGGCCACGGCGTCACCTACAACGAGTACTCCAAGATGGGCGCGCTCAGGTATCTGGCTACCGGCAACGCCGACCAGCTGAACCTCTCGCTGCGCGCCATCGCCAAGCTCGTCCGCTTCTTCCTCCTGCCTGGCCAGGTCAACTGCTCGGATGAGCAGCTGATCTCCAAGGATCCATACGAGGCCACCGAGACCTGCGATGTCAGCGACTTCACCTATGCCGTGGAGACCATCATGGCGGCCGCCGACCGAGCCGACCTGGGCGACCTCGTCGAGCGGGCGGTCTTCAACGGCGGCCTCGGCTGCGTCCTGGAGAACTTCCGGGGCCTGCAGTACTTCTCCTCCGCCAACCAGATGATCCTCGATGCCCACTCCAACCACGTCGCCTTCAACCGCGGCTCCAAGTGGATGTCATACCGGCCCAACCCCGGTACCGAGTGCTGCGCCGGCAACGTCAACCGCTTCATGCCCAACTACGTCCTGCACATGTACCGCCAGAGGGATGACCGCATCTTCATCGACCTCTTCGGCCCCTCGCGCTGCGAGGCGGTAGTAAAGGGCGACCAGCCTGTCGTTATCACCCAGGAGACCCGCTTCCCCCTCGAGGATCGCATCGTCATCAAGGTCCAGACCGAGGGCTCCCTTCAGCTCGAGCTGCGCATCCCCAAGTATGCCAACCGGGCGACGGTCACGATCGGTGGGCGAACCGTCGATGCCACTCCGGGCGAGTATCTCCCCTTGGCGATCGAGGGGGATACCACCATCGTCCTCGACCTCGCTCCAGAGATCGAGATCCTGCCCACCCCGCGCGGAGGCATCTACCTCAGGCGCGGTCCCCTGGTCTACGCCCAGGGCTGCTACGGCCAGCGGCTGATCGATCAAGACGAGGAGCGCTCCACTCCCGAATTCCCGGCCTACAACATCTATCCGGACCAGCCATGGGGCTATGCTGTGCACTATAGGAAGAAGGGTGAAGCCTCGATCGCGCCCGCATATCGCGCGGGAACCAGCGAAACCTTCTCCCTGAAGACCGACCTCCCCTCCATCGAGATCACCGCCGCGCCCCTGCTCGGCCTCAAGCCCGCCCACCGCGACCGGATCTTCCGCCGCCACACCAGCTTGGATGGGACCGTCCGCTCCTGGTATGAGAAGGGAGACTACAACCTGACCCCGGATGTTCTCGCGCTCGACCTGCCCTTAGGTCCCACCACGAGGATCAAGCTCTATCCGTATGGCGCCTGCAAGGTGCGTCAGACCGTCTTCCAAGATCGCGACTCAGCTCACTTCCAGCGCTACCTCAGCGGCAAGAAGTCTAAGAAAAAGGCTAAGAAACACAACTGATTGTTAGAAACAACGCTTTCCATACAATGGAAAGTGTTTTATTTTGCTCGCCGCTTCTAGCTGACCATTATCCATCCGCCATCCCAGCTCACGATTCCCAGACGGTGATATCGCTAGAGCATTTAGCTCCCTATCCTTATAATGATTGACCACAAAGGAGCATTATTCCATTGACTATTCTAGACATCGTCATCCTCTGTCTCATGGTCCTAGCTGGACTCTGGGGTCTGATCCGTGGCGGTAAGCGCAAGCTGGTCAAGTGGGTCGCCCTGATCGGCGGTCTGGCCGTCGGCATCTACTTCTACAGCATGCTGGGCAACTGGATCGCCGGCCTGTGCGGCGAGAGCCTCGCCAACACCTTCGCCGAGAAGATCCTCAACTCGACGGAATCGGCCGAGCAGCTTTTCACCCTCACCCAGCCCTATCAGCTGGTCGTCGGCAGCGACGGGAGCCTGAAGGAGGCCTTCACCGCCGCTGGCATCCCCAGCTTCTTCGTCTCCTTCTTCGCCACGAAAGTCTTCATCACCGACGGGACCGTCGCTCTGGCGATCGGTTCCTCCTACGCCGCTGCGGTCATCTACGCCGCCTGCTTCCTCGGCCTCTTCCTCATCACCTTCATCGTCCTAAAGCTCCTGACCCGGCTGCTTCTGGGCATGGGCGCCGACGGCAAGAAGAAGACGATCCTCGACCGCCTCCTGGGTCTGGTCTTCTCCGAGGCCAAGCTGATCGTCTTCCTGGTCGTCATCATGCTGATTCTGGTCGGTATCTCCTACGCCGTCCCCTCCCTCCAGACCTGGCTCGTGGAGCAGACCAGATTCAACGAGGGTGTCGTGGGCCTGTCGGGCTGGTTCTACAACATCGCCTGGCAGATCATCAACGCCTTCAAGATGCTGGTCGCCTAGCGCGAGACAGAGAAAAATCGGGTGCCTGCGGGCACCCGATTTTGCTTTTCTGATCGCTCTATCCCTTCACCAGGTCGGCACCGGTGATGATGCCCATGAGCTTTCCCGAGGAGGAGCCGTCGTTGGTGACCAGCACCGCCGCCACGCGGCGCGTGCGGCCGCCGAGGCGGCTCTCGACCTGCTGAGCGAAATCGGTGATAACCGTCTCGGGCGCGCAGAAGAGGAAGGTCTCCGAGCCGTGTCCCTGAAGGACGATCTGTTTCTGGAAGTCGCTAATGGTCGAATCGCCGTCGAGGGCGAGGTTGCCCTCGTCCTTGAAGCGGTCGAAGAGGGTCGTAGCCGAGAAGACGCCCACCACGCGCTCCCCGTCTAGGACGGGGACGTGGGAGAGCCCCTTCCTGAGCATCGAGCGGGCCAGGGGGAGGACGGCCGTGTCGGGTCTAGCGGTCATAAGCCGCTTGCCCGTCGTCGCGATGTCGATCGCCCGCTTGGGGTGGATGATCCTCTCAGCCAGGGTGACGAACCGGTCGTAGCAGGCCTGGGTGGGGATGCAGATATCGTTGTTGTGGGTGGCGATGTTTCGCATCTCGCTGCAGCTCTTGAGGAAGGAGAAGTTGTCCTCGACCCGCAGGATGGGCACCCGCTTGGACTGGTAGACCGTCTGGAGGTTTCTAGAGAAGGAGGAGAAGCCGTCGCCCCTGACTCCCGCCAGCTCGGAGAGGCGGTTCTCCAGGTCCCGGAAGATATCCAGGAAGGAGTCGAGTCGCTCCTGCTCAGTCACGGTGGGGCACCTCGAGCCGCAGATAGTCGATGATCCCCCGGGTCACCTCGTCGAGGTAGTCCGCCTCCAGATCCTCGATCGCCCCGCGGTCAGTCGCCCCGGAGATTGCCGGGTCGAAAGGCACCTCGGAGATGACGGGGATCTGAGCCTGCTTCAGGGTATCCAGATCGACCTCGCCGAAGGGATAGATCCGATGGTGGCAGTCGGGGCAGGTGACGTAGGCCATGTTCATCGCCGCGCCGATGACGGGGATGTCCATCATGTTGGCCATGGCCGCGGCCTTGCGGGCGATGACCGAGACCAGGCCCTGCGGGGTCACGGCCAGGACCAGGCCGTCGAGAGGCAGCTGCTCCATCAGGGTCAGCTGGATGTCCGAGGTGCCGGGCGGGCAGTCGACGATCATCACGTCGGCGTCGAAGACCACCTGGCTCCAGAACTGCATGATGAGGCTGGAGGACATCGGCCCGCGCCAGATGACCGGGTCGCCCGGGTGCTCCAAGAGGAGGCTGGAAGAGACGATCTGGATACCAGAAAGAGAGATGGCAGGGTAGATATTCACGCCGTCGGAGAACATCTTCACATCGTTCATACCGAAGGCGGTCGGGATCGAGGCGCCGGTGACATCCGCATCGAGGATGGCCACCCTGAAACCCAGGCGCCGCAGCTTGACCGCCAGGTAGGACGAGACGAAGGTCTTGCCCACGCCGCCCTTGCCCGAGACCACGCCGATCACGTGCTTAACGCGGGAATTGGGGGCCAGGGCCGTCTTGGGGCGGGATTTGCCCGCCGTGGCCCGCTTCTTGAACTCGTCGTAGCCGATGGCCTTCTCGGACTCATCGAGCTTCTCATCGCTGTCGCTCATATCGTTACCTCCTATCGTCCAGCGGCTCTGAGAGCCGCCTGAAATCCCATCGTGAAGACGCCGTCGAGATTGCTGGCGCCCAGCTTCTTCCCGCCGTAGTGGCGGATGGCCAACAGGCCGACATCCTCCACGCCCCGCTGGGTCAGACCGAAGAGGGTCTTGTGCGCGGCTTTCACCGGCTCGCCGTTCTCGCTGGCGGCCTCGTAGATGCCGTCAGCATCCCTGATCCGCGCCACCGAGAGGATGTGCGCAGCCTTGGGGAAGGCCTCCTTCACCTCCCGCTCCGCCCTCTGAAACTCCTCGCGGGAGTCGGTGATCAGGCAGAGGAAGATGAAGGTCGAGCGCTTCTCCGCGTACTCGTAGCGGCCCTGGAAGCGGGCCAGCACCTGCTCAGGCGTTGCCATCAACGATGCTCTGCAGGTTGGTGGGGACGATCTGGTGGCGGTTGAAGACCATATCCTCGACCGTGAGGATGCAGTAGGGGTCCAGGACCTCGTCCAGACCCAGGAGCTCGCGCTCGCCGGGCTGGCCCATAAAGCCGTCCGCCAGACCTAGGGTATAGATAGACTGACCCTTTATGGAGCCGTAGACGTAGATGCCGCGCATGAGCCAGGCGCGCAGCGAGCGCATGATGCGAGACTCGGAGATAGCCTCGGCGATCTGGGTCACCTTGGCCAGGTTCTCCTGGGTGAACATCTGGCCCGAGTCGGCCGGGAACAGGGCCACGAACATGCCCTTGAGGGTGTCGGCGCCCGAGAGGATGAAGAGGTCGCGGATCATGGTGAAGAGCCGGTCGATCTCCTCCCCGCTCTCCAGGCGGCCGTAGCCCAGGGCGGTGACGTCGATGGCGGTGGGGAGCACGCCCTCGCCGGCCACGTCGGAGTTGAGGATGGCAAGGGTCTCGAACAGGCCCGAGCCATCCAGCATCAGCGACATGAACTCGGGGGTGGCCGCGTGGATGACCCAGGAGCCGTCGACCGCCTTCATCAGGGGGACGATGACGTCGTCGAAGACCAGGTCGACGTTGTCGGGGTTGATGTAGCCGGTGGGATCATCCAGGAACGCGTTGATCTCGAAGCCGTCCCGGGTCTGGACCAGCTCGAGAATGTTCAGGATCAGGTCCTCCTCCTGGTTCAGCTGCTCGGGGGTCAGAGCGTCGATCATCTCCTCCAGCCGGCGGAAGACCGCCACCCGCTGGTGGGCATCCGCCAGGGTCTCGCTGCCCAGGCCCATGCTGATCTGGCCCATGCGCGAGACCTCGTAGATCGAGGCCAGCAGGCTCGAGGCGAAGCTGCAGTCGTGACCGCTGCGGACGCTGGTGAACAGGGGGCTGGTGAGAGCGTAGTCCAGGATAGTGGTAACCACCTCCTTCACGGTCAGGAAGGTGATCTCGCCCTCGGGCCCGACCACGGGCGCGGGGATCAGGGTCGGCCGGTCCCAAGAGGTCAGGCTCTCGATGGTCAGCATCGCGCTCAGGTTCTCGATCCGCCAGATGTCGTACAGCTGGCAGATGCGGTCGTACTGCTCGAGGCGCTGGTCGCTGTCCATGGTCGCTAGCAGGTCGACATCGACATCGGTGAAGTCGATGGTGGCCGCCTCGTCCACGGAGATGGTGCCGACCGACTGGAGCACGTACTCGATGGCGCTGGGCAGCAGGCCGTGGCCGATGTGGGAGTCCTCCAGGGCGGCCAAGGCGTTGTAGATCAGGTCGCCATCGGGGCCGTCGGGGGTACCCAGGGTGTCAAAGTCGAGGCTGGTCACCTCGCTGAAGGCCCAGCAGAGGTCGAAGATCTCGCCGTCGGTGGTCACCGCCACGCTGACCGGGTCAGCTAGGCCGGGGACGCTGACGGGCGCCACCTCGGTGCTGGCCACCCAGGTCCAGTCCTCCAGAGAGCCGGTCTCGCGGTCGATCTGCCAGAAGATGGTGATATCGGGGGCGGTGTGGAGCTGTTCGAAGATGCCGGTCTCTAGGGCCACGGAGTAGATGAACGAGCCGAAGGGGTCGATGTAGCTTCCATCGGCCACCTGCTCGGTCTGGGGCACGAAGCCCGACTGGTAGAGGGCGGTCAGCAGG
>CALVYN010000015.1 GCA_944372245.1 uncultured Bacilli bacterium | reverse complement strand
AAAAAAAAAAAAAAAAAAAAAAAAAAAAAAAAAAAAAAAAAAAAAAAAAAAAAAAAAAAAAAAAAAAAAAAAAAATCAAATTTTTGGGACACCTCTAAAAGCCTTCAGGATGCCCCCCTGAGAGGGGTGGTTCTCACCCCGTATGAAATCTCTTTCCAGGTCGTTTTTGGACTGGAGGATCCGTTCGGAATCCAGCCTACATTAAAAATTAAAACCGCTGAAATTTTAAGTTATCTTTCATTAGAAGAGAATCAACGAAAAAAGCCGGGTTTCCCCGACTTTCCTTTTCGATGGTGCTCCCGAAGGGACTCGAACCCATGGCCCTCTGATTCGTAGTCAGATACTCTAATCCAGCTGAGCTACGGGAGCATTGTGGAGGTTCCGAGCGGATTCGAACCGCTGATGAGCGAGTTGCAGTCGCTTGGATTGGACCCCTTTCCTACGGAACCAGCGCGCCATATGCTAACACATCGCCAAGCGCATTGAAACCGCAGAAGCCGTTTCTAACGCGGCAGTAGTGAATAATACATTCATTTGTCGCTTTTGGCTAGTACCCAATTCAACTTTACGCGCGCGTGATACCTCATATTTATGTAGAGCCCTCAGGATTCGACCTTCAGATCCAGGATATCCTTGGGCGACAGAGCCCCTGCTGACGTGAGGATCCTCCCGTTTGAGACCCCGAGAAAGATGACGTGGGCCTCGTCGATGTGGCCATCGGCATAGAGAGACACAGCGATTCGATCCTCCTCCTGGAGGCTGGCCAGGATCCTGTCCAGCTCCTCCAGGCGATCCGCCGCCAGCTCCGGGCGGGGCTGGCGCTCCCTCTCGCGGCGGTGAGCTCCCAGAAACTGCTCCTGCTCGGGAAGCGACTTGAAGGGCAGCCACTTCACCATTCCACGGTCGATGATCATGCCTTGTGTCCTCCGATCTGCTCCGCCCGCTTCAGGCTCGTCGAGCCGCGCAGCAGGGCGGAAGCCCTGGTGATGGCGGTTGGGCCGAAAGCCGCCCGCACCTGGGCTAGCGTCGCATCCAGCTCCTCATCCTTCCTCCTGGCCTGCCAGTCAGTCATCAGGTCCAGCTGGAGCGCCTCTGCCGAGCTCAGCTGCCCCGCCACCAACCCGATGCTGTAGATCTCCTTGGGCACCCCGCGGCGTCTGAGGATCTGCTCGACCGCCCGCTCCAGCTCGTGGGAGGTGACGATGGGGCGGTCGAGGTGGATCGTACCCGCCCAGGTTTCATCGCCGCCCATCCAGGCGGTCAGAGTCGAGGCCGCCAGGTGCTTCTGGGCGAGGCGAATCGCCAGCTCCCGGCCCATCTCGCGCCCGAGGAGGTGGATCTGCGCCCCGCGGGCGGGCAGATGGAGCTGCTGACCCACCGAGAGCGAGGCGGGGGCACGCTCCTGCTTCCTGGCGATGATGGCCCGGTCCACGCCGTGAGAGTGAAGCCAGAGCTCGCCGCCCACGACACCGAACTCCGAGATGAGGACCTGCGGGTCCTCCTGGGCGATATCCCCCACCTTAAAGAAGCCCATGGCATTCAGCCGGCTCTCCATCCGGCTGCCGATGCCCCACATCTCCGAGAGGGGCGAGACGGACCAGAGCTTGGCTGGGACATCATCGATGGTCCAGCGGGCCAGAAAGTCCGGGTTGTGCTTCGCCTCGATATCCATCGCCACCTTGGCGAGGAACATGTTCTGGCCCACGCCAGCGCAGACGGTGAGCCCCGTCTCTCGCTTGACCTCAGCGATGATGCGCCGGGCCAGACCGACCGCATCGG
Source organism: uncultured Bacilli bacterium (assembly GCA_944372245.1). Lineage (GTDB taxonomy): Bacteria > Bacillota_I > Bacilli_A > RFN20 > CAG-288 > CAG-568. Next base: position 23,767 of record CALVYN010000015.1, on the reverse strand, counting down.
TGCCGGCGGCCCACAGAAAATCCGTCACGTCCAAGAAGGACTCGTCGACCGAGTAGACGTGGAGATCAGCCTCGTCCACGTGGCGCAGGTAGATGTCGTTGATGCGCGCGGAGATCTCCAGATAGCGAGCCATCCGAGGGACGGCCACGATGAGGTTGGGCACCTCGGGGACATCCCGCCGGCGGCAGCGGGAAGGCACGCCCTTCTTCTTTAGAAAGGGTGTGACAGCCATGACGATGGAGCCATCGCCCCGGTCGGGGTCGCAGACGATCAGCGGGGTCCTAAAGGGGTCTAATCCCCGGTCGATACACTCGACGGAGGCGTAGAAACTCTTCAGGTCGATCGCCAGGATATCGCGCTTCTCAAAGTCCAGATCACCCATGATTCCGCCTCCCTTCTGCGGGCAGAATAACAGGTTTAGCCACTCATTTTAGGGACACTTTTCACCCGTTTAGACAACCCCGAGAAACGGGTAAGGTTGCAGGTTCTGCCCTCTCTAGATACCCTCTAGGTGAAGCGGCACCGCGGAGATTTCCTCACACCTTATTCCGATTGAAAAACATGAAAATATCTTGCGATAGGGTGAACGGAGATAAGTGCGATCTCTCGGCTAGACATTCAATGTTTGACTTGAGAAAGATACACCCCTATAATGCTTTGGCACTTCAGGAGCATTTAACGAGCCTGAAAGCAGCGAGATAGAGAGGTGCAGATAGTATGGCTGTTCCTACCAGGAGAACTTCCAAGACCCGCAAGGCCAAGAGGAGAACCCACTTTGTCCTCCACGCCAAGAACCTGTCCGCTTGCCCCAACTGCGGTGCGATGATCCAGTCCCATAGGGTCTGCTCCGCTTGCGGCTTCTACAGGGGTAAGAAGGTTATCGACGTCAAGGTCAAGGCTGAGTAAGCCTCAGATCCGGTCGACGGAATCCAGCAGCCGAAAGGCTGCATTTTTTGTTGCTTAATATCTATTCAAGCCAAAGAAATAACTTCCTTACGAAATTCAAAAAATAGGCCACATAGCATTGCATAACCTATTTACCATATTCTTTATTTTAAGAAAGGTTGGAACTATTCAGCCACTCCGCGAGCGATGTCCACATTGGTGGTGACAGCCTTCACTGCCCTCTCCCAAGCCGCCAGGTTCTGGCCGGTCAGCTCGGGGATAAAGTAGGCCTCAACGCCTGACCTGCCGACCTTGGCCGGGACCGAGAGGCAGCAGTCGTACTCAGGCAGGTAGCAGCAGATGGGGAGCAGCTCATCGGCGCCGTTCAGAATCGCCTCGATGAGGACGCAGGCCGCACCAGCGACACCGAAGTTTGTGTATCCCTTCCGCGCCTGAACCTCGTATCCGCCGTTGACTGCGGCCGAGGTCAGAGTCGCCGCATCCAGGGTCTCATCGAAGCCCACCTGCTGCCCCTCGATGCGGATATCGCCGAGCAGAGGCAGACCAGCATCGCCGTGCTCCCCGATGACCATGCCCGAGACCTGACGGGCCGAGCAGCCCTTCCTCGCGGCCACCGCCACTCTGGCTCTCGCCGTCTCGAGCAGGGTTCCCGTGCCGACAATCCGCCGTCTATCGATGTGGAGAGTGTCGCAGAGGAGGGTGGCGATGACATCCAGGGGATTGGAGACGACCACGAAGACGGCCCGGTCGTTCAGATGGGGAATCAGCTGCGGGGCCAGCTCCCTGATCAGCTCGGCGTTGCCTCTCAGAAGCTCGTTGCGGCTCTTGAGGTTGCGGCTGGGGATGGAGGCGGTCAGGACGATGACATCGGCTGAGGATAGGTCGGAATAGGTGCCAGAGCGCACCTGAGCCGAGCCGATGAGAGCCTGGGCGTGAATCATATCCAGAGCGTCGCCCTCAGCCTTGGTGGGGGAGGAGTCGATCAGGGTTATTCTGTCCGCTGAACCCCTCAGAAAGAGCGTATAGGCGATGGTGGAACCCACCCTGCCATCTCCGATGATTGCAACCTCTCGCGCCATATGGAGTGCCTCCTCTCGATACGTCAAAGATAACACCGCCATCCAGCGGCGGAAAGGAGAGGGATGAATACAGAGAGCCAGCTAAAGCTACACAAACTAAAACCGGAAGAGGGTTGAGCCCTCCTCCGGTACATCTCAGAGAACGATCTAAGCCTTGGGCTTCGCCCGGTCGTAGTCGGAGCGGACCAGGCTCCCGGGGCAGTAGCGGATCACGATGTGGCGGTGCTTGCCGTCGCCGGTCGAGGAGACCTCGAGGTCCCTCAAGCCCGAGAGCGCCCGGTGGATGACCATGCGCTCGTCCGCCGGCATCGGGGGCAGGACGGTGGGCAGGTGGGAGGCCAGCACGTCCTCGGCGGCCCGCTTGGCCATGCTGATGATCTTCTGATACTTGATGTCCTTGTAGCCGTCGCAGTCGAGCAGGATGCGATAGTCTCCGCCGTAGCGGTTGAAGATGGCCGAGCGGACCAGGGTGTTGATCGCCTTGAGGTTCTCGCCGTTGCGGCCGATGACCTGGCTCCCCCGGTCGGTCTCGATGATGATCTTGATCACCTGATTGCTGGAATCGTAATCCAGCTTGTAGCTGGCACGGACTCTGAGCAGGGCCAGGACCTTGTCCAGATAGGTGCAGGCGTAGGCGTAGACGTCGCGCTCGGAGAAGAGTCCGATAATGACCTGGCTGGATAGCAGAGTCTTCTTCTCCGCGATGACGTGGGCGATGCCCCTGACCGTCTCCAAGCTCAAACCGGTCGCCTTGGAGGCGTTCTTCATCGCATCGATCAGAGTCTTTCCAACATAGTTTTCCATACCCGATAAGGTTAGCACACCGCCGAGGAATCCGCAGGGCTAAACGGGTGAACCGCCGTTGGAAAATCTGCATTTAAAGCCGTTATCCAGATATCAAAAAACCGCTGCCGGAGCAGCGGTTATCGGTGAATCTAACTACTTCGCGCGCGAGCGGCGGAGCGAGCCAATCCCATCGCTGTGATGGGCGGAGCGGCGGATGGCGGCGAGGCTGTCGCCGTCCTTCATGTGCTTGTGGCGGTTGTGGCGGTTAATCAGCTCGGTGATCAGCGTCTGCGCCAGCGACATCATGGCACCGAAGTACCAGTAGATGGACATGGCGACGGGGAGGGTGAAGCCCATGAGGACGACGAAGATCGTCATACCCCAGCTGACGTACTTCATCACCTTGGTCGACTTGTTCTCGGTGTTGACCTTGACACTCGAGACGGTGAACCGCTTGCTGCGCCAGTTCTGGAACCACATGGGCAGCTGGCTGGAGAAGATCTGGGCCGCGGTCATGAAGATGAAGAGGAAGATGGCCAGAGCCTGGGTGCCGCCGGAGTAGCCCGTCATCGCGTTCATCATCGTCTGGGTCAGGGTGATGCCGTAGAAGTTACCCGAGGCGAGGACGGCCGAACCCTCGAGAGCCGACCAGACGCAGATGAATAGAGGGAACTGGACGATCAGCATGACGATGGAGATCCAGGGCTTGACGCCGGCCTTCTTGTAGAGGGCCGAGGTCTCGCGGGCGAGGGCCATCTTGTCCTCGCGATTGGTCTCGGAGTTGGGGTACTTGCTCTGGAGGGCTGCGATCTGAGGCTGGATGTCATTCAGCCTGGTCTGGCTGCGGTTGGCGAAGATGGACAGGACCAGCAGGACGGCGCGGACGGTCAGGGTCATCAGCATGATGGCACAGAACTCCGCCCAGCCGTGGCCGAGCGAGGCGAAGGCGGTGGACATGGAGTTGACCAGCCAGCCGAAGGGCCAGACGAGCAGACCCTCAAAGAAGCCGTACTTGGAGAAGGCCTCGCCCCAGCTCTTGGCGGTGATGTAGATCTTCTCGCCGGGCTGGCCGTACATACCGCCCTGGCCGGAGGTGTTCAGACCGGCGCGGTTGGCGCTGGCGGCACTGTTGAGCGTGCTCTGGAAGGAATTGACGAAACCGCCGATGGGCAGGCTCGCGAAGCCGAGGATGGAAGGATCCTGGGCAGCGATGTAGTTGTCCTCGAAGTTAGCCCACAGAGCGACATCGCCATTCTCATTGAAACCACCAAAGATGGCCATCGCCTTCACCGACTGGAAGCAGTCGATGTAGTAGGTGAGCGCCTCCTCGTAGCTGTCGGCCTCGATGTAGCGTCCGGGGGTGATGCCGTCGATGACGGTATCGCCGAACCGGTCGCGGCGGACCGCGTCGTCGGTCTCCTGGATCAGGTTGGTCTGGATCCAGGTCTGGGGTGCGGACATCGCGTCGGTGTGGGTGCCGTAGTCGGTGAGGATCGGGCTGGGCCAGCTCTCGATTGAAAAGCCCTCATCGGCCGCTGTCTGATTCAGCACCTCGTCGTAGTCGTAGGAGGCATAGAGGGCGTAGTGCTGGAAGTCCAGGCTGGGACGAGCGATGCCCTGCGAGGCGATGGAGGAGTAGACCGAATCGGCGTTGCCGAGGGGGTTGTCCTCATCGGGGTCGTTCTCCGCATCGTCGTCGTGGGTCAGCTCATAGCGAGTCGAATCCTGGCCGTAGAAGTAGGAGTACATGATGTTGGTCTGGTCCGCATCGGACATGAACGACTTCGTGCAGGAGGAGAGGAGCATGATGCCCAGGAAGACGCCCAGAATCAAAAAGACCCTGGCGACCCAGTTGGGTTTCTTCTTCTGGACTGCGACTGCTCCGCTCTCAGGAAAAGGTTCTCTCATTTGATTCTCCTGTCCAGTGTGGCGATAGCGGTCTGGAGCCTGGCGAGATTCTCGCTGAAACTCCTCTTTAGAAATGAGGGCTTCGGGATGATGACCAGATCCACCGCCCGGCCGATCAGATCCATCTGACCGACCATGGCGCGGACCTGCCTTCGCACCCTGACCCTCACCACCGCATCGCCGACCTTGCGCGAAACGGATATTCCCGCTCGCAGGTGTCCCTCCTGATTGGCCATCATCGCCACGAGGAAGGACTCATCGCGAAACTTGATTCCCTTATTGAGCACCCGCGTGAAGTCTGAATTCAGTAGAAGCCTGTTGATCTTGCGCATCGACGGGTACTCCAAAAGAGGCTAGCTTAGGCAGCCAGTCTCTTGCGGCCCTTGGCGCGGCGACGCGCCAGGACGTTGCGGCCGTTGTGGGTAGCCATACGGGCACGGAAGCCGCAGGTGTGAGCCCTCTTGATCTTGCTGGGCTGGTAGGTTCTCTTAGTAGCCATTAAAAAGTCTCCTTTTGGAAAGCCTACTAATTATAAGGATGACCCCCCTCTATTTCAACAAGGCGAGCCCTCGGTGGTAAGAACGCGGTTTCACGCTTCTATCTGATTCTCTCACGCCCGTATGCGTAAGGGGTCCTCACGCCTCGCAGAAGTTTTGGATATCGGAGCTGTATCGACGGCATAAACCAGCTTTAAGAATCGCCTTAATCGAGAGCAAGATTCATTGCTCAGCAATTCTCTTTTTCAGGGATTTCAACACTCGCAAAACAAAACTGTTGATTTTTAATATATTGGAATTTATTAGCAAAACTGTATTAAACGATTTAATCCCACAAATAAAAGTTGAGTATATCTTCTCTAACTTCATCTCCTATCGTCTTCATCTCCGTATCCCAACTTCAAAGCTCATAAACTCTCGCCTGATTTCAAAGCCTTCAGCACCTCGAGCTTGCCTCCACACAATCCACCTCAGCTATTCTTCCTAATCACTCATCGATCTCTCACAGATTGGAGATTTCAGAAATTTGGCGCCTATGGTTTAGAATAGACGCTTGCGTAATGCGGATTGCGGAGGAGATCAAATTGAAAAAGACCGCGGATAACATCGACTGGGTGCTGCTGGTATTCCTAGTCTTCCTGGGCTGGTTCGGCATCGACAAGTTCTGGATCAAGAAGTGCTGGAAGGGGACCTGGAAGTTCGCCTTCGCCAAGCTGATTGCCAACCTGGCTCTGGTCGGCATCATCTGGAACATCTGGGACATCGTCATGGTGTTCACCCACACCTATCAGTACGACGCCCGGGAGTACTTCGCCTAGACCTGAAATGGAGAGACCCACGCTCGGCGCGTGGGTCTTTTTGATTTTTTAGAGTTTCTGATAGCCGCTCGCAGAACTTTCAGCCCTCTATTTTTCTGGATCTTCGTCCTCTTCACTGACTTTGAAATATTCGCCAGCATCGAAGCGCTCCGCCAGCTCGTCGATGCTGGCGACCACACCCTTGGGGTCGATGACCAGAGGCATGCAGGGGAAGAGGGTCAGAGGGGAGAGGCCCAAGCTCAGAAGGACTGAATTGGTTCCGATCAGAGTCATGTTCAGCTGGCACTGGCTGATCAGCGAGTAGGGGATGACGCAGCGCCTGACCCCGTCGCGTCCCACGTAGGAGAAGGGCATCGCGGAGTGGGACTCCTCGGCTGTCTCCAGCTCGTAGCCGTTCTCGTCGAAACCCAGGGCGAACAGGTTCATAAAGTCCTCGGAGAGGAGGGAGTAATCCAAGGGTCCCAGATAGAGGGACTCCAGATCGATCTGGACGCGGAGGAAGCCCGCGAGCCTGGCATCGACCTCGTCGGAGGTGGAGACCACCAACACCCTCTCTCCCTTGGCCACCGCCTGGGCTAGGCGGATGTCATCGAAGCGCTGCGGCTCGATGATGAGGACCACATCGTAGCCGGCGCGGGAGACCGTAGGGGTGGTCTCGTAGCTGGCGATCTGCAGCGGGCTGATGCCCAGCGCGAGGTCCCAATAGTGCTCGAGGATCTGATACGACTTGGCGTGCGGCGCCATGCTGAGACTCACGCGAGCTCGCTGTCCGCTCTCGCCCCACCAGAGCTTGCGGGCGCGCTCCTGCACGCTGAGGAAGGTCTGGCGCTGCCGGCGCCGATTCAGAGCGGGCAGGGCCTCCTTCATCGCAGCCAGCGCAGGATAGGGGTCGGCGACACCGCCGCGATAGTGAGCCAGAGCCAGAGACTTGTAGAGGGAGTACCAGTAGTCATTCTCGAAGCAGGCCAGAGACAGGCGCTGGGAGTCGTAGGCCTCCAAGCCCTGCTTGATGGTGTAAGAGGACTCATCCACCAGCTGGAGATAGCCCATGTGCTGGCGGAACTGGCCCAGGGTGACGCTCATCCTCCGAGCCAGGCGAGCCTTCATCTCGGAGAAGGGGATGGCCTCGCCGACGATGGTGTCGGAGAAGAAGTCGGCCAGGTTGGTCGCATCGGCCTTGAGGGTGTCGATGGCATAGTCCAGGTCGCGCAGGATCTCCCGCTCCTGCTCCCTGAACTCCCTGTCGGTGAAGATGCGGGCGACGAAGGGGTTGGTCTCCCGTTTCAAAAAGGGATTCTGCTGGACCATCCTCTCGTAGTCCGAGACGAACTCCAGCGAGGAGAGGATCCTCTCCGGGCCGTTATCGGCATACAGGAGCAGGCCGAACTCGCCCTCAGCCTCGGCCATGGTCTGCTCCAGCTCCGCGGTCTCCTCGATGTACTCGCGCAGGCTCTGGACGAAGCTGTCGTAGTCCCGCCGCTCGCGCAGGGCGGAGAGGAGAAGCCTCTTGGCCTTCCACCGCCTGATCCAGCTGGAGGACTCCAGATCCTCGACGGCAGCCTTCAGAGGGAGCTTAGCCAGGAGGTTGACGTCCTTGACGAACTCCGAGATCTCCTCGAAGAGCTGGTCGGTCGACTGCTTGGCGCTGTTGAGCCTGAGGGCCAGAGGCACCGCCTCGACGTCCTTGGCAAAGTCGAAGAAACTCATGGTGAAGCCGTCGTACCTCAGGACCGTCGAGATTTTCGCCCGAACCTCAGCGTAGGCTTCCAAAGTGTCGATCGGAGTCTCGCTGCAGGCGGAGACGCCGGACTTCTCCAGCTGGGCGACCAGCTTATCGAGGTCCTCAGCCGTCTTTCTCAGAGTCGCCTGCAGAGCCTGATAGACCTGGTCCGAGCTGCCGTTCGCCCGATAGGAGTGGAGGGGGTTGTCCCTCAGGGAAGAGAGCAGGACGAAGGGATACTCCTTCAGCTTGGTGAAGAAGGCCCGGTCGTTGGCGAAGTCCTGCGGCTTGTAGAAGGAGGGGTCGAGGGCGAAGGAGGTGCGCCGCAGCGAGTGGTAGTAGGAGAACTTGTTCAGGCCGGTCAGAGAATCCTCACCCGTCTCGATGGAGCCCAGACCCCACATGGTCCCGGCCTCCTTCAGATAGCTGAGAGTCGCCCTATCGCTCCGCTCGATCCGCTCCGCATCCTCCGACGAGAGCTCGCCAGCCTTGAGGGCCGAGAGGCGCATCGCTGCCCTGTCCAGGTGATAGCCCCGCTGGCCGAGGAAGAGCTCCGGCAGGAGGTCGCCGTAGCCGAGCTCGCGGATATAGCCTTTCAACTCCTCGATTGAATCTTGGGTTGGAGCAGCGATCAAGATGCTTTTACCAGCGGTGAGATAGCGGTGGATGAAATCGCTCAGAAAGATCTTCTGGAGCTGGATGCTCCCGATGTTGGCATAGCAGCAGCCCCGGTTTATCAGGTTGTCGTAGGCGCGGACGAAGGGGTAGACATCGCCCTGGGCGACCCTGAGCTTGGCCGGCAGGCTGCTGTCGGGATTGCCCGTGTGCGAGAGGGGCTCACTCCCATTCAGATCGGGGCAGGACAGCTGGAGGTACATCCGCTGCTCGGGCAGGGTGTAGACTGCCTCGTCGAGGATCTCCCAGTCGGTTCCCTCCAGAGCCCCTTTGGCATCCTGATAGACGTTCATAGGATTGACGAAGGGCCGCTCGACGAAGAGTTCAATACCCTGGGTCTCATCGAACCAGGCGGCCAGCGGGCGATTGATCACCGGGTCGTCATAGCCCCGCACCAGATACCTAACCCCCTGGCACTCCACCACGCGGGCCAGAGCCTCGAACAGGTAGGCGTCGACCTGGGGACCGACCAGGTGGAAGAACGAGACCGCCACCCGCTTCTCGCTCCTGATCAGCGAATCGAAGCGCGGGTCGTCGGGGATGGGGATCAGAGAGCCGCTCTGAAAGCGCGCCAAAAGGTCCATCGCCCCGCTGAGGGCGGGGATCTCCATCCGCCCGCGGCCCTGGACGAGGCGGGCTTCCATGGCGGTCAGCGCGTTGCGCAGCAGCTGTTTGAGTTCCATAACCAAGATTCTAGTCGAAAGAGGGCGAGCTGGAACGGCGGTTGAAGTGGTTGCAATATGCCACGCCCGCGCGTTTCAAAGATTGTAGAATTTCTCTCGATGAGGAGAGCGAACACCATGAAGAGCAACATCCTGTTCCTGTTGACCCCCAAGTCGCGTATCGCCTACGTGATGGACGACTTCACCATCCGTCAGGTCTTGGAGAAGATGGACTATCATCATTTCACCGCTATCCCCGTGCTGAATCGCGAGGGGAGATATGTGGGCACGCTGACGGAGGGCGACCTCCTCTGGTACATCCGGGACCGCCACGACCTCAGCGTCGAGGCCGCTGAGAAGGAGAGCTTAAAGAGCGTCAAGCTGAGGCGCACCTACACCCCCGTGACCGTCGATGTCGCCCCCGAGGAGCTCTTCGAGGTCGCCATCAATCAGAACTTCGTCCCCGTCCTCGACGACAACGGCTTCTTCATCGGCATCGTCACCCGCAAGACCCTGCTCACCCACCTGATGAAGCTGGCGGGCGTGCAGGGAGAGAAGAAGTAGAAGAGATGGAGCTGTTAGACACCATCGTCGCCCTCGCCACCCCGCGCCAGCCCGCGGCCATCGCCGTGGTCCGCCTGAGCGGCCCCCAGACGACTTCGATCCTCGCTCACCTAGTCCGCAGATCACCCGAGAATATCGCTCCCAACTCCGCCCTGCCCATGGGCATCTATTCCGATGCCAAGAATCCCGAGACCCTGATCGACCGGGCCGTGGTCACCTTCTTCAAGGGGCCCCGCTCCTTCACCGGCGAGGATACGGTGGAGTTCTCCCTCCACGGCTCCGTCGATATCGCCGATGCGGTGATCGCCGCCTGCATCGCCTGGGGCGCGCGCCCCGCTCGCCCGGGCGAGTTCACCATGAAGGCCGCGGTCAACGGCAAGGTGACCCTGCCCCAGGCCGAGGCTGTCGACGCCCTGATCAGAGCGCCCTCATCCAGGGCGCGCACCCTCGCCCTCAGAGGCGTCTCCGGCGAGACCTCGCGCCAGTTAGAGAGCATCAGAGACGACCTGCTCAGGGCCATCGCCGAGGCGGAGTACACCATCGAGGACGACATCACCAACGATGACGACCAGCGCGCCATCGCCTCGGTCGTCGCCCACTCGCTGCCCCTAGCGCACAGGATCCACCTCGCGGTCTCTCAGACCCTGGAGAGGGCCAAGCAGGGCCAGCGGATCGCTCGGGGCATCACCGCCGTGATCGCCGGCGAGCCCAACGTGGGCAAGTCCTCCCTCCTCAACGCCCTGGTCGATGCCGACCGGGCCATCGTCACCCCGATTCCCGGCACCACCCGCGACATCGTCGAGGGGCAGGCGGAGATCGGAGGCATCCTCTTCCGCTTCCTCGACACGGCCGGGTTGAGATCCACGCCGGACCCGGTCGAGAGCCTCGGCATCCAGCGGGCGCTGGATGCCATCGCCAGCGCCGATGTGGTGCTCCTGGTCTCCGACCAGAGCTTCGAGAGCCTGAGCGGCGAGCAGCTCAGAGCCCTGAAGGGCAAGCCCGTCATCCGCATCGGCAACAAGGCCGACCTACACAGGATTCCAGGAGCGGACCTCTACACCTCCGCCCTGAATGGCGACATCGCCAGCCTGAAGGCGGCCCTGTTGAAGTTTGCCTCCCTGGACGACTCAGAGGATGCCATCTGCCTCTCCGCGCGCGACCTGGGCTTTCTCACCCGGCTGGACCAGGCCCTGAGTCAGGCGGAGGAGGCCCTCTCCAACGGCTACATCGACGCCTATTCGGACATGATCAGGCAGGGGATCATCCTGCTGGATGATATGCTGGGCCACAGCAAGGGGCAGTCGGGCGAGGATATCTATCAGACGATCTTCTCCCACTTCTGCCTCGGAAAGTGAGGTCGAGGATGACACCTCTATCGGATAGCCACGCCCATCTGGGCACCCGCGATTTTCAGAGCGACTACCACCAGGTCATCGAGCGGGCGAAGCAGGCTGGAGTCGGCCTAATCGCCAACTGCACCGACACCCTCGATGACTTCGACCTCACGCTGAAGATCAAGAGGGAGTATCCCGACCTCTGCCTCTGCTGTCTGGGTCTCCACCCCGACTCCATTCCCCAGGGCGAGGCCGCCTTTCGCGAGGGCCTAGCCCGGATGGAGGCGGACGTCGACCTCATGGATGCCGTCGGCGAGGTCGGTCTGGACTACCACTACGGCGTCGGCGAGGAGAACCACCGCATCCAGCGCTACATCCTGGAGACGATGTGCGACTTCGCCAGCGACCACCATCTGCCCATCGTCATCCACTGCCGCGAGGCGGGGGAGGACCTGCTCAGGATCCTCGAGAGCAAGAAGCTGGAAAAGATCTACCTCCACTGCTACGAGGAGGGCCTCGAGTTCGCTGAGAACCTGCTGGCTCGGGGCTATGACTGCATCTTCGGCTTCAATGGCATCATCACCTTCAAGAACGCCGAGAGCCTGCGCCAGACCGCAGCTAAGCTCCCCCTAGAGAGGATCGTGACCGAGACCGACAGCCCCTGCCTGGCACCCGTACCCTTCCGGGGCAGGCGCAACGAGCCCGCCTACGTCAGTCAGGTCGCCGAGAAGCTGGCCCAGATCAGGGGTGTCGACATCGAGGAGATCAGGCGCCTGACCATGGCCAGCGCTAGGAGGTTCTATGGCCGCGGATAGCCAGCTGCGCTACTGCTACATCGTGGAGGGTGCCTCCGACGAGGACAGGCTCCACAAGCTCGGAGCCCAGCTGGTGATAAAGACCGGAGGGAAATTCATTCGGCCGGCTACGCTCAAGATGATTCAGGCCATCAGCAGAGTCCGCCGCCTCTGCATCGCCACCGACCCGGATAATCCCGGGCAGCGCATCCGAGAGCGCATCGTGGAGCTGTGCGGTTCCGAACGCTGCTCATCGATTAGAACTCATTTTTCCGATTCTTTCGACGGGAAGAAGGTTGGAATTGCGGAGACCCCTTTAGAGACGCTCAGAGCCGTGCTCGAACCCTATCTTAGACACGACTCCGAGTGCGGGGAGACCGACTCCATCTCGCAGACGGAGATGCTGCTGTTGGGCCTCTCCGGTCCGGGTGCCAGCGCCAGGCGGGCCAAGGTCGAGGCCCAGCTCGGCTTTACCACCCCCGATGCCCCCAGCCTCAACCTGGCCCTCAGATGCCTTAAAATCACGCCGCAACAGATCGAGGAGATGCTGAAAGATGACTGATACCCAGACCGAGTTTCAAACCGTGCGCGCCCTCCTAGACAGCGTGGGCGCCCACCCCAAGCGCGCCTTCGGACAGAACTTTCTCATCGACCGGGGCGCCATCGGCGACATCGTCTCCCTCTTCGACTTCTCCGCCTACGACACGGTGGTCGAGATCGGCCCCGGCCTGGGCGCACTGACCCTCCCCATCGCCAAGCAGGCCAAGCGCCTCATCGCGGTCGAGGCCGACTGGGATATGGTCACCCTGCTGACGAAGCGCCTGGCTGGCACTGACAACGTCACCATCGTCGCCTCCCCCTTCGAGCACTGGGACCACCAGGGGATCGAGGGGAAGCTGGCGGTCATCGGCAACCTGCCATACAACCTGACCACGAAGCTGCTGGAGCTGGCGGTGCAGATGAAGGCCGAGACCCTGGGCTTCATGGTCCAGCGGGAGGTGGCGGATAAGCTCACCTACAACCCCAAGCGCACCGACTGCTCGCCCCTGGCGCTCTACCTCCACCTCCTCGGCGGCATCGCCGCCAGCGTGGCGGTGCCCCGCGGCTGCTTCTACCCCGTCCCCGGGGTCGACTCGACCTTCATCGCCATCGAGGTGAAGCAGAACATCCCCTTCACGGCCTATCTCGGTTTCAAGAAGCTCCTCCTCACCCCGAACAAGAAGTTGGCGAACGTCCTGCCCCAGGTCGTCTCTGACCCTCAGAGGAGAGCGCAGCTGATGGAGCAATACGCCGAGCTCATGCCTCTTAGAGCCCGCCAGGTCGCGCCGGAGAAACTCCTGCCTCTAGCCCTCTCTGTCGGTGGCGAAAAGATTCAATAAGATTATTATTTACCCCGAGATAATCAGGAGGCGAAGCGATGATCTTCAAAGCGAACGCATCGATCAACCTGGCGCTGGACGTCGGTGAGCGAGGCGAGAATGGCTATCACGACGTCGATCTCATCAGCATCCCCTTGGACCTGCACGACGTCATCGAGGTCCGGGCCATCGTCGGCTCCAGAGATACCTATCTGACCGAGGATGATCCGACGCTGATCTGCGAGGAGACGGAGATGGCCTACAAGGCCTTCGCCGAGCTCCGCAAGAGGTTCAAGCTCAACCGCGGCATCCGCATCCAGATCTACAAGAGGATCCCCTCCGAGGCTGGTCTTGGCGGCGGCTACGCCGATGCGGCCTGCCTGATCCGCGCCCTCTGCTACACCTACAGGATTCCCCTGGATAACCCCATGGTCCAGGAGGTCTGCCAGGTGGTCGGCTCCGGCGTCAATCTGGCCATGGCCAAGATCGCAGCCCGCGCCACCGGCACCCGCGAGATCGTCGAGCCGCTGAACGACCTGAATCTCAACTACGGCGTCCTCCTGGTCAAGCCCCGCGAGGGCATCGACACCAAGACCATCTACGAGCGCTACGACCAGATCCCCGCCCAGATGCGCCACCACCCCAACATCGCCGCCCTGTTGAACGACCTGAGGGCGAACGACGAGGAGGCCATCGCCACCAACATGGGCAACTCGCTCCTCGACCCGGCGATCGAGATGTGCCCCGAGATCCGCACGATCCTGGACAAGATGAGCGAGATGGGCCTGCCCCTGCACAACATGTCCTCCTCGGGCAGCGCCTGCTTCTGCCTGTCCCACGACAAACGCAAGCTCAAGGAGGCCCGCGACGCCTTCGATATGGATGGCTATGCCACCCTTCTGACCTCGACCGTGCTCAAGCGCTAGAGGGAGAATTGCTGAAAAGGGTTGAAAACGAAGCGTTTTCAGCCCTTTTTTCACCTGAGAATCAATCAATGTGCCGACTTTTTATATAGACTTTTGCTGGAGGTTGTTTCAGATGTCTATCGAAATCGCTGAGTCGACTCTGATCTTCTCCCTCAACGCTAGCCGCCGTCTGACGGAATCGGTCTGCAAGCTGCTGGGAGTCGCCCCCAGCATCAACGAGATCCATCACTTTCCCTCGGGCGAGGTCATGGTTCTCCCCTGCTGCTCGGTGCGCAACAAGGATGTCTATGTCATCCAGTCTACCTGCCCCCCGGTGAATGAGAACCTCATGGAGCTGTTGGTCTTCATCGATGCCCTCAAGCGCTCCTCCTGCCGCTCCATCACCTGCGTGGTGCCCTACTTCGGCTACGCAAGGCAGGACCGCAAGTCCCGCCCGCGCGAGCCCATCACCTGCAAGCTGGTGGCCGACCTGATGGTGACCGCCGGCTGCGACCGCGTCATCACCTTCGACATCCACGCGCTCCAGGAGCAGGGCTTCTTCGACTGCCAGGTCGACTCCCTCTCCTGCATGCCCCTTCTGGCCCACACCATCGCCAAGGAGCTCAAGGGCGACTTCAAGGACGTCTGCATCGTCTCGCCCGACCACGGCGGCGTGGTCCGCGCCAGGACCGTCGCCGAGCGCATGAACGCCCCCATCGCCATCATCGACAAGCGCCGCAACTCCAAGTATGCCCCCGAGGCGATGAACGTCATCGGCGAGGTCAGCGGCAAGCGCTGCTACATCGTCGACGACATGATCGACACCGCCGGCACCGCGGTCATGGCCGCCCAGGCTCTGAAGAAGCGCGGCGCCACCTCGGTCACCATGGTCGCCACCCACCCCGTCTTCTCCGGCCCCGCCCACGAGCGCCTGGCCCACTCGGCCTTCGACCACATGATCGTCACCGACACCATCGAGATCGATCCCAAGTTCTCCGATGTCAACATCACGACCGTCAGCATCGCGCCGATGGTCGCCTGCGTCATCGAGAGGATCCAGCACGGTCTCTCCATCTCGCCGGTGTACGACATGTACAAGTAGATACTGAAGCAAAAAATAAGATGAGCCGGAATCCGGCTCATCTTTTCGTTTGAAATTAAACTCGATTATCCAGTTCAAATATCCTCTGTTTAGGATACCGAACCCATGTATTTCTTTAGGCCTTCAGGCTTTAGCACCTTGATGCGAGAGTATGAAGTTTCTACTATGCCATCCCTCCTGAGGTCGGCCAGGACGTGGGAGACGGTCTGGCGGGTGGTGGTGACCGCCTGAGCCAGCTCGCTGGTGGAGATGTGGATCTCCCAGCTGCTGTCGCGAGCGGCGTTTCTGAGGATGAAACGCGCCACGCGCTGACCGGGAGTCAGGTTGATGATGTTGGCGAACTTGTCGCAGAGGCGGTGATACATGTTGACCATCGAGCTCATGAAGAGCGACCTGAGCTCGGCGTCCTCCTCCAGAAGGCGGTGGAACATCGTCTCGGGGATCTTGAGGACCACTGCGCGGGCCAGGCAGCTGGCGGAGGTGTGGCTGACGAAGTTGCTTCCCTCCCCGAAGCGGCCGATGAAGTCGCCGCGACGGAAGAGGAGGGTGGAGGAGCGGCGGGTCTGGTCCTCGGAGACCACGACCTCGAGGATCGCTCCTTCGACGACGAGAAAGTCGAACTCGAGGTTGGCCTTGTCGTCGAACAGTTTCTGGCCGACCTCATACTCCCGAACCAGGCCGGGATAGCGCCTGGCGAACTCTGAAACGCTGCGATTGGTCATAACGGTAAAAATCTTAATTGAGACGCAAAAATCTGTAAATAGGTTTACTAATTTTAAGCCCGGCTCAAAACTCCAAAAAAGAGTCAAAACAGGGGTTTTTAGGCAGTGCAAACAGAGAAAACTGCGATTAGAGTAGTTTGCAATGTTTTTTCATAAGAAAATTGAGAGCGTTTACATATTTTATTTGTAAAGGCCTTTACACAATTTCATATGGGTGATACTAAAATATCCGCATGCCTCAGCACGATTTAGGAGATTAGTAAATGGAACAGAGACAGATCACCTACACCGAGGCAGATCGCCAGAAGGACCGAGCGAACAGCCGGGCGACTCTCAAGATCTACTGGGAGTTCCTCCGGCCGTCTCTCCCCCTGATCATCATCTCCCTCATCCTCACCACCATGGATGCCGTATCCGAGCTGATGATCCCCTACCTGAGCGGCCTGCTGATCACCGAGGGCTTAGGCAACCTCAGCGGTAGCCTCGGCCCCGGCATCGACGTCTGGACGACCCCGGCCATGAACGCCATCTGGATGTATGGCGGCATCATGGCGGGCCTCGCCCTGCTGGCCATCGTCTTGCAGACCTTCGCCATGAAGATCGATGCCCAGATTTCCGCCGACTTCGTCGAGCGGCTCAGAAATACCCTCTATTGGAAGGTGGAGCAGTTCTCCTTCTCCAATATCGGGCACTTCCCCGTCTCCAAGCTCACCACCATGCTCTCCAACGACTGCAACAACATCCGCTTCTTCGTCCTGATGATGACCCGCGCCGGCTTCAAGCAGCCGATCGTCCTGCTGCTCAGCTTCATATTCATCTTCTCCCTCAACTGGATGATCGGTCTGATCACCCTGCCCCTCTCCGTCCTGGCCTTCCTCTTCATCGCCCTGGTCATCTGGAAGACCCGCCCCTACTTCATCATGATGCAGTCGGCCGTCGACGGGGTCAATTCCAACGTCGAAGAGGACACCGAGGGCATCCGCGAGGTCAAGGCCTTCTGCCGCGAGGGCTACATGACCAAGAAGTTCGGCCGCGCCAACCAGGAGCTGACCGACATCTCCTGCAAGAGCTTCTCCCGTATCGCCGTGGCCATGGGTGTCACCACCCTGGCCATCTCCCTGACCATCGCCGTCATCCAGTACTTCGGCGGCTGGTCGATGATCATGACCTCCGCCAGCTCCAACTCCATCTTCGTGATGTTCAACAACGGTCAGCCCTTCACAGCGGGCGAGCTCTCCCAGCTGACCTCGTTCGCCGCCGCCCTGAGCACCGCCTTCGGCTTCATCTCGATGCTCCTGCAGTTCTACGGCCGCGCCGAGGCCTCCAAGGAGAGGATCGACCGCGTCCTGACCGAGAAGATCGACATCTCCTACGCCCCCAAGCCCAAGACCGCTGACTTCGATCCCGACCATCTGGCCGACGGCCACGTCGAGTTCGACCAGGCCTGCTTCACCTACGTCAACGACCTGGAGAAGCTGGCGGTCGGCCCCATCAGCCTCGACGTGCCCTCGGGCAAGGTCATCGGCATCGTCGGCGGCACCGGTTCGGGCAAGTCCTCCCTCGTCAACCTCATCCCGCGCCTGTACGACTGCTCGGCCGGCTCCGTCCGCATCGGCGGCCACGACGTCAGGGACTACTCCCTGCGCGCCCTGCGCGACGACATCGGCGTCGTCCTGCAGCAGAATGTCCTCTTCACGGGAACCATCCGTTCCAACCTGCTGTGGGGTAAGAAGGATGCCACGGAGGAGGAGCTCTGGGAGGCGCTGGACATCGCCCAGGCTTCCGAGTTCGTCCGCAGCTTCAAGGACGGGCTGGACACCCCGGTGTCCCAGGGCGGTAAATCCGTCTCCGGCGGCCAGAAACAGCGCCTCTGCATCGCCCGCGCCCTGATCAAGAAGCCCAGGATCCTCATCCTCGACGACTCGACCTCGGCCTGCGATATGGAGACCGAGCGCCACATCAAGGAGGGCCTCTTCTCCCGCATGAAGGGCACCACGGTCTTCATCATCGCCCAGCGCATCTCCTCGGTGCGCGACGCCGACCTGATCCTGGTGTTGGACAACGGCCACGAGGTCGGCAGAGGCACGCACGAGGAGCTGCTCAAGACCTGCCCCATCTACCAGGAGATCAACGCCATCCAGCAGAAAGGAGTCGGTGCCTGATGTCCGCTAGAGATAACAAGAAGAACTCATCTGCGGTCGCCGATAAGAGCTTCATCCGCGGCCGCTTCGCCTCCCGCTTCGAGAAGACCGGCGAGGGTCCCGTGGTCCACGGGGTCCGGGTCCAGTACTCCTGCGGCATGGAGGGCTTCAAGGCCCTAGAGAACACCTACGGCAACCGCCGCAAGGGCTACGGTCGCCCCAAGCACTCCTGGGGCAGCCTCTTCCGCGTCTTCACCTACTTCAAGGAGGATATGCCCAAAGTCATCACCGTCGTCATCATCACCCTGCTGTCGATCGGCATCACCCTACTGGGCACCTTCCTCTCCGCCCCTCTGGTCGATGCCCTATTGACCCCCGCTTCGATGGTCAGCGCCGGCGCCGACCTCTCCAACTACTTCCAGGAGACGATCGCCGACAGCATGAGTCTCTACCAGTTCCTCTACAACACCGTCGACTGGGCCGCACCCAACGCCGCCAACCAGGCCATGACCACGGTCGGCATCCTCCTTCTGGTCATGGTGGTACTCTACCTGATCAGCTTCGGCCTAGCGGTCGCCCAGGCGCTGATGATGACCAAGCTGGGCACCAGAGCCCTCCAGCGCATGCGCGACGACATGTTCTCCAAGCTTCAGAACCTGCCCGTCTCCTACTTCGACCGCACGCCGCACGGCGACGTGATGTCGCGCTTCACCAACGATGTCGATAACATCTCCAACCTCTTCATCAACGGCCTGGTCTCCATCTTCACCGATATCGTCACCATCGCCGGCATCCTGATCTTCATCTTCATCCTCGACTGGCTCCTGGCCCTGATCGCCGTGGCCGTCGAGTGCGTCGCCATCGCCATCGTCATCTTCAACGTCCACCGCTCGGTCAGCGCCTTCTCCGAGACTCAGGTCTCCATGGGCGAGTTCAACGGCTTCGCCGAGGAGACCCTCTCCGGACTGAAGGTCATCAAGTGCTTCTCCAAGGAGAAGGACATGAGCGACATCTTCAAGTCGATCGACTACCGCCACACCCTCCACAACACCCGCTCGACCTACATGTCCTCGATGAACGTCCCGATCGTCAACAACCTCAACAACTTCGCCACCGCCCTGATCGCGGTCCTGGGTTCCGTCTTCGTCGTCCTCTCCTTCCAGGGCAAGTTCATCGACGGCTTCGTCATGACCGTCGGCACCCTGATCTCCTTCGTCTCCTTCCTGCGCATGTTCGCTAGGCCCTTCAACAACATGGCCAACCAGATGACCATGATCCAGTCCTCCCTGGCCGGTGCCGAGCGCATCTTCCAGATGATGGACCAGGAGCCCGAGCTGGCCCACAGCCAGGCCAAGTGGCGCTCCTTCAAGGCCGAGGATGGCCGCTTCTACTGGACCGACGGCAAGCAGGTCAAGCCCGTCAGGGGCGAGGTGGTGCTGGAGCACGTCAACTTCTCCTACGTCCCCGGCCAGACCGTCCTCAAGGACATCAGCCTCTACGCCAAGCCCGGCCAGCGCATCGCTCTGGTCGGCTCCACCGGCGCGGGCAAGACGACCATCACCAACATGCTGACCCGCTTCTACGACATCGACTCAGGCAAGATCACCATCGACGGCATCGACCTGAAGGACATCGACCGCATCTCGATGCGCCGCTCGATGACCCTGGTCCTGCAGGACACCCACCTGTTCACCGGCACCATCTACGACAACATCCGCTTCGGCCACCTCAAGGCCACCGACGAGCAGTGCCGCAATGCGGCCAAGATTGCCTGCGCGGACAACTTCATCGAGAAGCTGCCCGACGGATACAACACCCTGATCTCGGGCCAGAACGCCTCCCTGTCGCAGGGTCAGAAGCAGCTGTTGTCCATCGCCCGCTGCGCCGTGGGCAATCCCCCCATCCTCATCCTGGACGAGGCGACCTCCTCGGTCGATACCCGCACCGAGAGGCTGATCTCCCGCGGCATGGATAACATCATGCGCGGCAAGACCACCTTCGTCATCGCCCACCGCCTCTCCACCATCCGCTACTCCGACTGCATCATGGTCATGGACCACGGTCGGATCATCGAGAGGGGTACGCACGAGGAGCTCATCGCCCAGAGGGGCGCCTACTACGAGCTCTGGACCGGCAAGCGCGAGCTCGACTGAGTTCTAGCGGTATCCAGAGCCGATTCTGAATCGATAGCAACTTGAGAGGGTCTCCGAGGAGGCCCTCTTTTGCTATGAAAAATAATCAAGAGAACTCTCTATCTGCTGAGCGTTTAAACGGCGGATTTATTACCCGTTCATAGACCAGGGTAGTTTTTCGCGATATTTGGAGCCTTTCTCCGCTATCTTTCCCATCTATTAATGAAAAGGAAAACGAATTGTTAATTTTTTCAGAGGGTGAAAGTCTTTATGAGATGAGGATGGTATAATCCGCGCGCCTGTAAACAAGGAGGTTCTCACAAGATGAAAACTGCCAGAACTAAGACCCTCAGGCTCGCCGCTATCGCGGCCTGCACCCTCTTCACCCTCTCCTTCACTTCCTGCGACACCCAGGGGAACGAGCCCTCTTCGACAAGCTCCTCCACCCCCTCCTCTGAGACCAGCACCAGCAGCATCGACTCCACGCCCTCCTCTTCTTCGTCCTCGCTGCCCAGCTCGTCTTCGTCATCCTCCTCTTCGTCCTCGCTGCCCAACTCGTCTTCGTCATCCTCATCCTCGTCTTCTTCCTCCTCGTCCTCATCCTCCACTCCGACCGTCGACACCCCGACCCCCTCGGATCACCGCGAGGCCTTCTCAGCCAAGTTCCTTAACTCCTCCTACCGCTTCTCCAGCTTCCGCCTGGCCCTCACCGATGTCGGCGGCAGCCCTCTGACCCTGACAGCCACCGACCTGAACCTGGACCTGCGGGCTGGCGAGTCCTTGGGACTCTCGGGCCACATCCACATCCAGTATCGGGGGATCGACGGCGATGTCGGGCTCTCCCTGGTCGGGTCGACCCTAACCCTGGATGTCCTGGGCGACTTCGTCTCCGTCCAGGTGGAGACCCTCCTGGACGTCTATAACGCCATCCGAGCCTTCATCCCCTCGCTGCCCGACCTGGCCTCGACCCTCAGCGGTCTGGACCTGAACACCCTGCTCCCCACCATCCAGTCCATGCTGAAGGTGATGCTGACTCAGAGCACCCACCTCAATGAGATCGGAGGCTACACCTACAGCCTGAGCATTCCCAATGCCGGCTCTCTAAAGATCGAGACCGACGAGGACGATGTCGTGACCTCTCTCTCCACCCCGACCCCGATCGACGTCGACCGCCTGGCTTCCTTCGTCGGCTCAGACCTCAACACCGGCCTCGTGGTCGAGCTGGATGCCACCATAGCCAGCGCCAGCACGGACGAGTCGACCCTGGTGGACATCTCAGACGGCACCGCAGTCTCCATCGACGATATCGGCACCGGTCTGACCAGCGCCATCGCCACCCTCGGCGAGGCGCCCCGCGTCAGCGCCGAGTACACCCTGACCTACACCGATCCCAACCTGACCAATCCCCTCGAGGCGGAGGGCACCATCAAGGCCGATGCGGCCAGCCTCGACCAGCTGGGCAGCGGCCGCTACCGCATCTCGGTCGACCAGGGCAGCCTGGTGGACCAGGACGTCTTAGCCGCCTATGAGGATGGCAACATCTACATCCAGGCTGGCGACCTGATCAAGGGCCGCATCAGCGACGCCGCCATCGAGCAGCTGATCACCCTCTTCACGCAGCAGACGGCCACGCCGGCGGCCTACACCGCCTTCTCGACCGTCGATGAGCTCTTCAGCGGCCCGGCCATCTCCGCGGCCAAGAGCCTGATCTCGGCGCTCCAGAATGGGACCGACATCAACATGGCCGACCTCGAGACCATCGGTGCGGCTATCGACTACCTGAATTTCACCACCGACTCGGTCGCTCTGGGCCTGGACTTAGAGTCCTTCGGCCTCGGGACCGGTGTAGCCGATGTGACCCTGACCTTCGACGCGGGCTCCAAGCTGGGCCTGTCCCAGCTGAGCGTTCACAACCTGACCGTCGGCGATGCCACCATCAGCCTGGATATGGACCTCTCCTACCTGGAGACCCCGCTCACCCCGATCGACCCCACCGAGTACAAGGACTACTCAGCCATCACCGCGACCGTGGCCCAGGTGCAGGACCTGTTGGCGACCAAACAGTTCGCCGCCGACTACAGCGTCGCCCTCCACGGCATCGATGGCCTGAGCGACGGCTACACCATCTCCGGTGCGCTCGCCGCCGACCTGAATGAGACCTTAGAGACCTCCGACCTCTGGAACAGCGACCTCTATCTGACCGCCAATGCCAGCGTCGGCGGCCAGAGCCACGCCGTCGAGGCCCGCCTGTTGGACAACGTCATCTACCTGTCGGTCGACCAGCTCTTAAAGAACTCCATGCCCCAGGCGACCGCCAGCGAGCTGTTCAACATCGTGAGCTCCAGGCTCAACCTGGGCGGTGAGACCGGGGCTCAGGTCATGGCCGTCTCCAACGAGACGACCGATGTGCTGAGCCAGGTCACCCAGCTCTTGAAGGACCTGGTCTGGGACTCGGAGACCAACACCGTCAAGCTCTCCAACCTGTCCGGGATCATCGACTTCGACGAGACGGCCGACGAGCACACCATCCGCCTCACCATCGACCCCTCCTCGCTCGGCCTGCCCTGCGGTCTCATCAATCTGACTCTGAACGACGGGAGAATCGGCTCTCTCAGCATCGCCGGCCTGACCGTCAGCGGCATCAGCGCCGACCTCTCCCTGACCCTCAAGGACTACGTCGACTTCAGCCTGACCGACGAGGAGAAGGCCGAGTACCCCGACGTCGGCGACCTGCCCTCGCTGGCGACCGGCATCTTCGACCTGGCGGAGGGTAAGCTGACCCAGTTCGGCCTCGAGATCAACGCCAAGGTCAACAGCATGGCCCTGACCGGCAAGGCCATGGTCGACACCACCCTGGAGACCGGCACCATGGTCGAGGGCAACCTCAGCCTGACGCCCGACGCGAACTACCAGTACGTCGCCGACCTGGACTTCTCCTACAACGACCCGACCTACGCCTCCGCCTTCGGCGACACCACCCAAAACCGGCTGCTGGTCAACTACAACGACAAGACGATGATCGCGATGCACAACGAGAGCCTCAACTCGCTGGTCAGCTCGCTGGGCGGCCTCCTCGGCACCAGCACCCAGCAGGCCGAGGCGCAAGTGCTGACCACCGCGGTCTCCACCGCCTCGACCCTCGGCGGCATCACCAGGGATGGCTTTGCCGACATCAAGCCCCTCTTGACGAATCTGCTCAACGGCGGCCTGAAGGATATCTCCTTCGGCGAGACCTGGGTCGCCCTGACCCTTGACACCTCCGTCCTCGGCCTTGAGAACGGCGGCGACATCACCGCCAAGGTGAACTATGACTCCGCTGGCGACCAGGTCACATCGGTCGAGGTCGATGGAACCATCTCCGGCTACACCATCGATACCACCGTGGGTCTCACCGCCTACGACGCGTCCTACGCGCCGGCCCTGGGCGACGTCTCCACCTACATCGACGCCGATTCGCTCCCCCTGCTCCTCGAGGCTGGTCTCAACACCTACGACCTGGCCCAGCAGCAGGGCGGCCTCACCTACTCGGGAAGCCTCAACCTCAACGCGACCATGAGCTCCGACAACTGGCTGCTGAAGGCGGTCACGGTCGACATCGACATCCCCGCGACCTTCTCTTTTTTTCATGTTACGGCGACCACCGAGACGGGTGCCATCGACACCA
>CALVYN010000014.1 GCA_944372245.1 uncultured Bacilli bacterium | reverse complement strand
GCACCTAGCTCTTAGAGCCGTACAATAGAAGCAGGAGAGGAGCCCCGTACCTGTCTCATTCTAGGGGTTCACGACACGTAGAAAAATTCTTGGTTAGAGAGAGTGGGAGTGTCATCTGGGGAAAATGAAACCCAGATATTGATTTCTGCGTTATCAAGTTTTCACGCTCATGCTCCTTCAAGGGATTGCCCAACATCTTGTGGGTTTTGTTTCCCACGATACCCTCTAAACGATTGAGCCGCCTGAAGAATTGGGCTGAACCTCTAGTTCTCTAGGTGTTTTTCTCATCTCGAGTTGCTTCACAAAAAATAATGTGTAAAAAAAGCCTGTGCCTCCTAACCTGAGTTAAGAGTGCACAGACCTATCGTACAAATATGGTGTCCCGGGTGGGAATCGAACCCACACGAGTCGCCCCGAGGGATTTTAAGTCCCTTGCGTCTACCAATTTCGCCACCGGGACATCGATCTAGACCACACTGGTGACTCGTAAGGGATTCGGACCCTTGGCCCAATGATTAAAAGTCATTTGCTCTATCCAGCTGAGCTAACGAGTCAGGTCGGCTGTTCTTTTGGCTGGGGCAGATGGATTCGAACCATCGCATAGCGGAGTCAAAGTCCGCTGCCTTACCGCTTGGCTATGCCCCAATAAATGGTGGGTGAGGAGGGATTCGAACCCCCGAAACCGAAGTAACAGATTTACAGTCTGCTGCGTTTGACCACTTCGCTACTCACCCAAGTATCGGATAGAGCTGACCGCGCTTCTCAAGAAATGGTGGAAGTTAAGGGATTCGAACCCCTGGCCCTCTCCGTGTAAAGGAGATGCTCTAACCAGCTGAGCTAAACTTCCGTCTCCGTGAAGCGCTTGGCTATTATGAACCAGTCAGGGCTGAATTTCAATAGTGAGTGACACAATTTTTAAGCCTCGGCCTCAGGTTAACAACACAGAGAAACTGGACGGTAAACAGAGTTCTAAAAATTGCGTTTCTTCCCCACCGCACCTAATAAAAAGTAATCCTAACGAACAGCCGGATGTTCAGTTAAAGACTAAGGCGAAATATGTCTTAACTTAAACTCTGAACCATCAAACAGTTTCAGACCACTCCAATTATTTCCAATGCTAAAAAAGGAGACCCGAGGGTCTCCTCTTTCATCATCCTTATCTCTACTTGACGCCGGGCTTGCCCAGGAGCACGAACATGTTGTGCTTGTACTTCTCGACGCCGGGCTGGTCGAACGGGTTGATACCCAGCAGGTAGCCAGAGAAGGCGCAGGCGCGGAAGAAGAAGTAGAACAGGTTGCCGAGGTTGTAGGCGTCCATCTTGGGCAGCTCGATGACGTTAGCGTCGATCTGGCCGTCGGTGTGGGCGGAGAGAACCGCTTCGAAGGCCTTGTCGTTGATGTAGGAGAGCTTCTTGCCCGCCAGGTAGTTGAGGTGGTCCAGGTCAGCCGCATCCTCCTTGATCACGACATCCTGATCAGCGGGAATGTTCTGCTCCTTGATGATCGTCTCGAACAGGCAGTTGGTGCCCTGCTGGATGAACTGACCCATGGAGTGGAGGTCGGTGGTGAAGACGCAGGAGGTGGGGAACAGGCCCTTGCCGTCTTTGCCCAGCGACTCGCCGAACAGCTGCTTCAGCCACTCGCCGATCATCTGGTCCTGGGGCTCGTAGGTGACGAACATCTCTGAGGCGTAGCCGACCTTGGTCTCCAGCAGGTAGCGGGTCGCACCGTAGCGGTAGGCCAGGTTCTCGTGCCAGTCGGGCGAGCCGTAATCCCTCTCGCCGTCCGCCACGCCCTTCATGAAGGCCTTGATGTCGATGTTGGCGCAGGCCAGGGGTAGCAGGCCGACGGGGGTGATGACGGAGAAGCGGCCGCCGATGTCATCGGGGATGACGAAGGACTTGTAGCCGACCGCATCGGCCTCGGACTTGAGGGCGCCCTTGGCCCGGTCAGTGGTGGCCACGATCCGGTCCTTGAGCTCGGCCTTGCCCCAGCGCTGCTCGATGTCCTCCTTGAGCAGGCGGAACGCGACCGCGGGCTCGGTGGTGGTGCCGGACTTGGAGATCACGTTGACCGCATAGTTGCGGTTGGCCAGCCACTTGAGCAACTGGGTGGTGTAGGGAGCGGAAAGGGTGTCGCCCAGGTAGACGATCTTGAAGTCGTCCGCGGGGAAGAGGCCGTTGATGGCCTCGATGACGCAGCGGCCACCCAGGTAGGAACCACCGATGCCGACGCAGACCAGGGTGTCGTAGTCGCGGCGGAGGCGCTGGGCGGTGGCGATGATGTCATCCAGCTCGCTCTCGGGAAGCTTGGAGGCGTAGTCGAGCCAGCCGACAAAGTCGTTGCCCGCGCCGTTGCGCTTCTCGATGAGCGAGGAGGCCTGCTGCAACTCGCTGTCGATAGATTCCAGGTCAAGGCTCGTGATCTTCGAGCCAAACTGCTTCAGAGTGATCATCTCTCAATGCTCCTCGTTAAATTTTCGCGCGGGTATTTTACACCCGAAAAACCGCATTATCGCCCAACCCTAGAAACAAAAAGATAAAATAGGTGGAATTAGAAGCGGTCAACGAATCGCTCAAACTGGAGGATGTGCATGATTCTTAACCTTCTCGCGGTCAACGATTCCGATCCCCTCTTCATCCTGTGGGTGATCCTGATCGTCATCGCCGTCTTCGCCGTCTTCTTCGTCCTGGCGGCCGTCATCCTCTGGCAGATCCTCAAGGCCGTGGAGAAGAAGGTCTATAAGGAGTTCGACAAATTTATTCCCTTGGAGCAGGAGCGGGCCAAAGTTACCGCGGAGGCCCTCAACATGATCGAGGAGCGCCACCTCAAGATGCCCGAGGGCCTGACCGAGAAGCTCAAGAAGGCGCTGGAGGACCTCAAGGAGGCCGATACTCCTGACACCCTTCGGCCGGTCAAGGATATCCTGGACTGGTCCGACCTGATCATGGCCAAGGTCCTGCGCGAGAGAGGCCGCAAGCCCGAGTGCAAGGCGATGGCCGAGCGGCTGGAGAACTCCCGCAAGGGGAACGATCAGGACTATCAGGCCTTCGCCCGGGTTGCTGGCTCCTACAACGCCATCCTCAGCATGTGGCCCACCCGCCTGGCTAACCGCTGCCACCGCCGGGCCAATCGCCGCACGAAGATCGGACTTTTCTAGTCGATTAGACCTTGCGAAAAAATGTGGGTGCGCTATACTTCCTATCGCGCTTTCGAGCTCGTGGCGAAATTGGTACACGCGTACGTTTGAGGGGCGTATGGTTCACACCTTGAGGGTTCAAGTCCCTCCGAGCTCACCACTAGTGAAAGATGCCGGCCGCGAGGTCGGCTTTTTTCGACTAACAGAAGCACTAAATCAAGAGAGTTTTTCCTATATATAGGTAATAGAGAAAACTAGAGGACTACCCAGAATTATCGAATGCAAAAAGCGCAGCGGACATCCGCTGCGCTCCTCTATTTTCGTGGCTTAGCGAATCTTCTCGACCTTGATGGTCGCAGCCAGCTTCTCGGTCAGCTCCAGGGAACCCAGGCCGTTGGAGAAGGCGGTGGCACCGCCGGCAGCCGCCATCAGGCGCAGGCAGTCCTCGATGGAGCGGTGCTGGACATAGCCCTTGATGAAGCCGGCGATGGAGGAGTCGCCGGTGCCCACGGGATTGATGAAGGGATAGCCGGTCGCCACACCCACGTGGTAGATCGAGCCGTCGCCCGCGAAGAAGTAGGAACCGGAGCCGCCCATGGAGACGATGACGTTCTGGGGGCCGCGCTTGAGCAGCTCGGTGCCGCCGGCGATGATGTCCTCATCGGTGTGGATCTTGCGGCCGAGGATGTCGCCCAGCTCCTCGTCGTTGGGCTTGATGAAGAAGGGGTGCTGGGAGAAGGTCTTGAGGAGTGCGTCGCCGGTGGAGTCGACGATGGTGGTGCAGCCGGAGGGGTTGGCGACATCGAACATCAGGTCAGCGTAGATGGAGCTGCGCTCCTGGCCGATGGAGCCGGACAGGACCAGCACGTCGTCCGCCTTCAGGTTCTTCCTCAGGTAGTCGGTCAGACGGGCCAGCTCCTCGTCCCTGATCTTGGGGGCCGCGGGGTCGAAGCGGGTATCGGTGTCGGCGAGGATGACGACGTTGATGCGGGACTCGGTCTCGGTCTCGAGGTAGATGGCACCATCGGCGCCGTAGGTCCGATCGATCATGTCGCGGATGCGCTGGCCGGTGGGGCCACCGACGGCGACGACAGGGATATTCTCGACACCCAGGTTGGAGAGCATGTTGCTGACGGTGATGCCCTTGCCACCCAGCCTATCCTCGCGGGAGAAGGGGCGGTTGACACCGCCGATGCGGATCGGGGTGTTGCCCAGGCTGAGACGATAGTCGATGCAGGGTGCGAAAGTGATCGTATAGACCATAACTGAAATCCTCCTGGCCCAAAGGGGCGCTATTTCGCCGTTTATTATATTTAAGTAGGAAGCGTTCAAAAAGGGTTTACATCACAAAATATCTGGATTGTGGGGCCCGGAAAATCTTAAAAAAGCGCAGCTGTGGAGGTTCTGCCTAACCTGTATAAACTTCTCTAATGAACGATAACCTTCGGCATGGTCTACTATTTCATACAGAAATCTCGGACTGAAAATAAGGGCTTCCAGCCCTTGAAAGCAGCAGGGTGGAGGCCATTCAGTAAGAATGTGAGATTAATTTTTAAACCCCTTGCAACTTGTTAACTAATTAACAAAGTGTCAAAGGTGAATTTATTTTAAATAACTTGGCTTAATATATTTAAGTCGCGGGTATAAACGTATAAAAATTTAAGGTGAAATATTTTTGTAGAGCAAAAAAGATAAAGAAAGCTTCCCTTTGAAATCGCTTTCAACCGGTGTTATACATTATTTATTCATGCCAGCATCTGCGCATGAAGAGAGGAATAACCGTACAGCATGAAGAAATCAAACATCGCACTGCTGTCCGCCCTGCTCGTCTGCTCCGTCGCCGGAGCAGGCACCGCTGCGGGCTTCCTGGTTCAAGGAGCGAACCAGCGCACCGGCGGACAGGCGGATAGCGCGATCATTCTGAACTGGGGCGAGACTTCGACCCTTCAGAATGTCACCTCTCTGACCCCCTCTACTCCTGTCTATCAGGAGTTCACCGTCGCCGCGCCCCTGTCCACCACCAGCGTCGATCTCGTGCCCACTCTGACCGCCACCCTGACCGAGGACACCGACACCGAGGACATCAACTACTCCATCTCCGGTCTCCACATCGATATCGCCACTTCCACCTGGCTGGTCGAGGCCGGTTCTAAGGCGCCTGCCCCTGTTATCAGTTTAGGAAACAACGATGCGCCCGAGACTGCTGCCACCAAACATGTGACTGGAACCTATGGGGTCACCGCCGCTCAGACCTTCTATGTCCGCATCTCGGTGGATGCGACCTGCTATGAGAGCTACTACGTGGCTCGGGATGCCGGCGAGTACACCCTCGGTGGCACGCTGACTCTGAGCTACACCGGCGTCGAGAGCGTCGAGGAGGGAGCATAGGATGAAATTCAGAATCAATAGAGGCGCCCTCCTGGGTACCCTGGTCGCCTTCACTGGCTCGGCGATCGCTATCAGCACCGCCTTCGCTCTCTACACGAAGTATCCCACCGACCAATCGATCCACATCTCCGCCCACACCGATGACGATATCGTCCTGAATGTCGGCACCATCACCAACGACAATCAGGCGAACCTGCAGCCCGGCAATAGCCGCACCTTCGATTTCACCCTGGGTGCCACTAAGACCGCTGCTTCCACCTATAACCAGAACGTCTTTATCGCCAATTTGAATGTCACCGTCTCCTCTGAGAATGCAACTCTGCTGAGTGCTATCAAACAGAACTCCTCGATCGCTCTCGACACTGGAGACAACAATTACTACGGTGAGTACTGGAGCAGCCAGAAGCTCAATTTCTCCACCGGAACCGATAGCGAGGGCAGCTTCACCGCTTCCCTTGTCCTGCCCATCCCCGTGGATGATGCTGGAACTCTGCAGCTGACTGCGAACCTTTCTCTGGGCGATATGAGCGAGACTGACTTCATCGGTCTGGATGAGGCCGCCTACAACGTCAACATCAGCCTCACCGCTCCCGGAGAGGAGTTTGAGTACGCCTATATCGTCGGAAACTTCAACGGTTGGACTTCTGGAAACGACATCTACCAGATGGTTATTGATCCTCAAGCTACCTACTTTAGGTGGATGTACACCTTCACTGAGGGAACCGTCTCTCCTGGTGATCAGTTCAAGGCTAACATGCACACAACAGATGAGCATTATATTTGGTCAGCAGGTGATAACACTATTGCTGATGACAATCCCATCGGTGATACATATCGTTGGGATAGTGCAACACCTGGCTCACTATATTGAGATGAGGCCAACGAGAGCAACAACGCTTAGCCACTAATCCGAAGAAAGGAATTAAATGCCGTTAGACACCAAGACAATCGAACAGAAGCCCGAGCCCCCAAAGCTCTGGGTCTCCATCCTAGGAAAGATCGTCAGCACTATTTTGATCCTCCTTTGCCTCGTGGTGTTTGTCGTGGGCATGTGGAGCGGAATCGACCGGGCAACTGGCTACTCTGCTCCCATATTCGATACTAGGATTGCAGTCATCTCCTCCGACTCGATGGCGACTGTCGCCCCGAGCAACGAAGAGGAGCTGCAGGGTGAGACGATGCACTTTGCACGGAACGACGTCGTGGTGTCTAAGACGGACATCACCTACGACGACGTGCAGATTCACGACGTCATCCTGCTGGACTATGGAGGCACTCTCCTCGCTCACCGCGTCATCCAGAAGTTCATCGAGGACGATGGGACCCAGATGGTCGTGACCCGCGGAGATGCCAACACCTCCATCGATAGCCCGATGCCCTTCTCCGAGGTCAAGGGCGAGGTGGTCCGAGTCTTCCCCAAGATCGGCGTCGTCGTCCTCTTCCTCCAGTCGGCCTACGGCCTGCTGGCCGTCTCCCTCGTCGTCTTCTTCATCTGCCTGGGAATCATCGTCTCCGCCAAGGTCAACGAGAAGCGCCACTATCGCGCCTTCAGTGTCGACCAGAGCCGAGTCCGGTCCTACTCCCGCCTAGCCAGGAAGCTGGGTGAGAGACCCAAGGATCGGCGCGACGTCGACTTCGACGGCTTCTAGCCAGAAGGGAGCAGCGGGTGACCGCTGCTCTTTTTCATACATCTTTCGAGTCAGTGAACAATTTTTCACCCACGGTTTGGCAAACCCTCGAGGTGGAGAATAAAATATGGCAATGTTTTAGCCCAAGGAGGTTTTTTGTATGAACGACAACCTGATTCTCACGATCGTAGCAACCGTCGTCATCGCCCTGATCTGCCTGGCAGCCATCGTCACGGTGGCGCTGCTGGCCCGGCGCCGGCGCAGGAATATCCATCGCGGCCTCGAGGATGAGACCCTCGTCGCCGATCTGGAGAAGACGCGCCTGAACGCGACTATCACCCCCGAGATCGACCGCGCGCAGGCGCAGCTCGAGACCATCGCTCAGACCTCCTCGCTGTCCGTCTCGCCCCTGGCGCAGCGGGCGGTAGACGACAAGCCCAAGCGGGCCTGCTACGAGCGCATCGCCCTCAACCGCTTCACCCCCAGCCGCCTCTCCGGCTGCGTGACCAGCATCTTCCTCGCCATCTTCGCCGCCATCGCCTTCGCCTGCCTGATCTTCGGAGCGGTGGTCCGGGCCAACTCCTTCAGCCTGAGCTGGGGCGACGACATCTACGCGGTGGTCACCGACTCCTCCATGACCAACGACGCGGCGGCCAACCGCGACTACCTCGACGGCCAGCCCGCCGCCTACCTGCGCCAGTACAACGCCGTGCGCATCGATGCCTCCGTCGGCATCGACCAGGTGGAGAAGTACGATGTCGTGGCCTTCTACGATGAGAATAACAACATCGTCATCCACCGCGTGCTCAACATCTTCGCCGGCGAGGATGGCCAGACCTACCTCCAGCTGCGCGGCGACACCAACGCCTCCTCCGGCGCCTACGAGATGGCGGTCGGCAGCGACCGCTTCATCGGGCTCTACACCGGCTATCAGAGCCGCGTCATCGGCATGGGCCTGTCCTTCGCTGGCTCCGTGCCCGGCCTGACGGCCTTCGCTGGCATCGGCTTGGTCCTCGTCTCCTGGGCCATCTCCTGCAGCTCGCTAACCCGGGCGAGCACCTCTCGCACCGACGAGCTGGCCCACGAGCTGGACGTCAACCTGAGCGTCGCCTAGGTCAAGTAAAGGTCAAAATCGATAAAGAGCGCGGCGCGGCCGCGCTTTTTTCGCCTCCACACTCGCTGGTAGAATATCCAGCAAAAAGGAGGGGAGCAGGATGATAGGCATCGCCAACTTCAGAGATCTCGGCGGCATCGCTACCAGAGACGGTAGGCGGGTACGCCAAAGGCGCCTGCTGAGAGGCAGCTCGCTGACCAAGGCCGAGCCGACCGACCTAATCGAGCTCAGAGAGAGATATGACCTGGTCAACGTCATCGACCTGCGCACGGCCGAGGAGGCCGAGGCACATACTGATCTGATTCCTGAGGGAGTCAGCTATCGCTTCGTCCCCGTCAGGGAGAAACTCGAGAGCTTCATCCCCGGCGACATGCAGAGCATGCCCCTCTCCACCCAGGCTAAGATGGCCATCGCAGCCCAGCGTGGCCTTTTGGATGTGGATGCAATCCTCAGAAAGTCCTATGTGGGCTTCCTCCTCTCCGAGATCGGCCGCCAGGGCTATTCCACCATGTTCGACATCCTCCTGGATACCCCAAACGGCAGCACCTTCTTCCACTGCTCCGCCGGCAAGGACCGGACCGGCCTAGCGGCCGTCTTGATCCTCCACGCCCTGAATGTCGGTCCCGAGGAGATTCAGAAGGACTATCTAGCCACCAACGATGACCCCTCCGTGGTCCAGAGAGTCAAAAGGGCTCGAAAGGCGATCGCCGAGGCCGGCATCACCGACCGGAAGGCCATCGACCAGGTGATCATGTCCATGGAGGTCAACACCGGCTGGCTCAAAGTCGCCCTCGAGGCGGTTAGCCAGCAGTATGGCGACCTGGACAACTACCTGGAAAAGGCCCTGGGACTCACGCCCGAGAGGCGCAGAAAGCTTCAGGATATGTACCTGGAGCCCTGCGCTTAGAGCTGAAAGAAACATCCATTCAAAAAAATAGATTTCTGAGTAGCAAAAAACTCCTCCAACCGGAAGAGTCTCTGTTTTAAAAGCGGCTATTGAAGACCTGCTGCATCTCGTTATTCATCGCTCTGACAAGGTCAGCATCGATTTTAGCAACCTCTCTATCGAAGGTCAGAATGCCATTGCATTCACCCTCGACATCCGCCAGCTGAGTATAGATGTATCCCGCTAGACCGCGCTGGATCTGAGAGGCGAGATAGCGGGTGAATAGACGCTCGAAGGCCTTGCAGAGCGCCACCTGGCTGCGGCTGGCTAGGGGGTGTCTGATGAGCTTCCTTCGCCCGAAGAAGTGACCCTTCACAAAGAGGTCTAGACCTCCAAACTCGGAGAGGAGATAGGGCCTCTGAGCGGGGACGCGGGGATACCGATAGAAGAAGTAGGTGTGGCGGGAGAAGACATCCGAGTCGGGGTTGTCGAACCAGCCCGAGCAGGTGTCATACACCCGGGTGGGGTCGAGCTCCTTCAGGTGCTTGTAGATCCGCGAGGAATCGAACTGACCCCAGCCCTCGTTGAAGATGCAAAGGCTGACCACCGAGGGATGGGAAGCGACCAGCTCGAGGATCTCCTCGGCCTGGCGCACGAAGTGGCGCCGGCCGGGGGCTGACTCGCGACCGAAGCGGCGATAGCGACGGTCATCCCGGCGCGGGCGATTGCGCCAGAGGCCCATCATGACGACCGGAGAGTAGGGTGTGCTGCCTCCGCAGGGCAGGTCCTGGATGACTAGAAGGCCCAGCTCATCACAGATGTCATAGTAGGCGGTCAGAGGCACCTTCTGGTGCACCCGCACGCAGTTGAAGCCCATCGCCTTGACCAGGGCGAGCTCGCTTCTAAGCTGGGCGCAGGAGGCGGGCAGATAGCCGCCGCCGAAGTAGTAGCCCTGGTCCAGGACGCCCCGGATCAGGATGGGCTGACCGTTGAGGGTGAAGACCTTTCCCTGGGGGCTGTCGCTGACACTGAACTCGCGAAAGCCGAAACGGAAGGCGTAGCGGTCGCTCCCCAGAGTGGCCTCCGCCTCGATCAGGGTCGGGCTCTCCAAGCTCCAGAGGGTCAAGGGTATCCTGGGTTCGATCCTCTGCCAGGTGTTGGCAGGCAGGGTGAAGCTCTCTCTAGAGAGCCAGAGATTGGCTGTCTTCTGCGTCTCGGTGGTCCGCACCCTGACATCCAGAGCCCTCTCCCTGACGTGGGAGCGCACATCGACGCCGAGGATGCGTTCAGCCGGCAGAAGCTCGATGGTCACCGGACCCACCAGGCCGGTGGAGGTGGTGTAGAAGATGCCGGAGGGCTTGAGGGCCTGCTTGCCAGTGGAGATGGAGGAGCGGTCCTGCATGTCGCGGACCACGACCTTCAGCTCGAAGTGGCGGGCCGTGCCGACCGCGGGGGCCAGGTCGAACTCGAACGGGGTATAGCCACCCTCGTGGGAGCCGACGAGGATGCCATCAGCGTAGACCTGGCAGAACATGTCGACCGCCATGAAGCGCACAATCGGGTGGAGGTCAGCGCGATAGGCGGGTAGATACACATCGCGGAAGTAGACCAGCGTATCGGAGGGTTCGGGGAGGATATTGACCAGAGACAGCGGCGTCTCGACGGGATAGGGCACATCGACTCGGCCATCGAAGCGGATTCGCCCCGCCCGGTCGTAGATCTCCAGCTCCCAGATGCCGTCCAGATCGATGGAGGAGGCATCGGGGTGATGGAAGAGGCCGGGCAGCGTCAGCTTGACCGCCTCGGCAGCGAACTTCTCGCGCAGCTTGGGAGCATACAGGATGCCCCGGTTCTTCGGGCGTTCTCGGCCCTCTTTACCACCCATGCATCAACCCCTTTCGAAAGCGGGGAAAGTATAGGGCCCTCGCCACAAAAGTAAACACTGAAATCGCCCCGCTTTCAGTAAGCGTTATCGCGCTGGTTCCAAAGGGCGGGAAGAGTAAACTCTTCCCGGATTTTCAACTCTCAGGAGGTGGGAAAGATGGCAGTGATTCTCAAGGAGGAGGGGCTGAGCTTCGACGATGTCCTGCTCTGCCCCGAGTACTCGGAGGTGACCCCGGGGATGGTCGATGTCAGCGGCACGCCCTGCCGCGGGCTGACCCTCAAGACCCCGATCATCTCCTCGGCGATGGACACCGTCACCGAGAGCGCGATGGCGATCGCCATGGCCCTGGAGGGCGGCATGGGCATCATCCACAAGAGCATGTCCATCCCCCTGCAGGCTCAGGAGGTCTCTAGGGTCAAACAGGCTGCGGTCGACCTCGAGACCCATCCCAACGCAGCCTGCGACGAGAGGGGTCACCTCCTCTGCGGCGCCGCCCTGGGCATCACCGCCGACGTGGAGGAGCGGGCCCAGGCCCTCATCGCGGCCGGGGTCGACTGCGTGGTCCTCGACTCCGCCCACGGCTACTCCAAGAACGTCCTGACCTGCCTGCGCACACTCAAGGCCAATCACCCCGACCTACCCGTGATCTGCGGCAACGTGGCCACCTACGAGGGGGCCAAGGCCCTTATCGAGGCCGGAGCCGACGGGGTCAAGGTCGGCATGGGCCCGGGCTCCATCTGCTCCACCCGCATCATCTCCGGCATGGGCGTGCCCCAGCTGACCGCCATCATGGAGTGCGCTAGAGCCACGTCTGAGGCGAAGGTCCCCCTGATCGCCGACGGCGGCATCCGCTACTCGGGCGACGTGACCAAGGCCCTGGCGGCCGGCGCGACCTGCGTGATGATCGGTGGCCTGCTGGCCAAGACCCGGGAGGCGCCCGGCGAAAGAGTGACCATCGACGGGGTCGAGTACAAGTCCTACCGGGGCATGGGTTCGCTCGAGGCCATGACCGCCGCCCACGGGGCCACGGACCGCTACTTCCAGACCGGGGCCAAGAAGCTGGTGGCCGAGGGCGTGGACGCCCTGGTCCCCACCCAGGGCAGCGCGGCCGACACCCTCTTCCAGCTGGTCGGCGGCCTGCGCTCGGGCATGGGCTATCTGGGAGCGCACAACCTGGCCGAGCTGACCGCCAAGGCCTGCTTCATCCGCATCAGCGACGGGGGTCTCAACGAGTCCCACCCCCACGACGTGCGCATGACGCACGCGGAGCCCAACTACTCCGGCAGATAGAGGTTGTATAATCCGCTTTCGATATGTTGTTCAATCAAATAAAAAAGGAGAGAGATTGATGAAAAAGACCACTTTGAAGCCTGAGCTGAGCCTCAAGCAGATCGCGGCTTACGAGAAGGCCTACGACGCCACCCCCGCCAACGTCATCGCCGAGCACGCGACCGGCCGCAACGGCATCTTCAACGCCGCCTACTCCACCGAGGTCGAGTCCCAGATCAACGGCGCCTTCTCCATCGAGGTCAAGGACACCGGAAGCATCACCAACCAGAAGTCCTCCGGCCGCTGCTGGATGTTCTCCGGCCTGAACGTGATCCGCAGCATCGCCATGCGAAAGATGCACGTCAAGAACCTGGAACTGTCCCAGTCCTACCTGATGTTCTTCGACAAGCTGGAGAAGTCCAACTTCGAGCTGGAGGCCGCCCTAGCCAACCTGGACGAGGCTGACAACTCCCGCACCATGGACTACATCTTCATGATCGGCGGCCACCAGGATGGCGGCTACTGGCACTTCTTCACCGACCTGGTCAAGAAGTACGGCGTCTGCCCCAAGTCCTGCCAGATCGAGACCGCTGCCACCTCCGCCTCCACCGAGATGGACTTCGTCCTCCAGCAGCTGCTCAGCCGCGACGTCTGCCAGCTGCGCGCCGGCCACCGCGAGGGCAAGAGCGTCCAGGAGCTGCGCGCCCTCAAGGACGACATGCTCTCGGAGATCTACCGCGTCCTGACCATCTGCATCGGCAAGCCCGTCAAGGAGTTCACCTACGAGTACGAGGAGAACAACCCCGACAGCAAGGAGAAGAAGAGCGCCAAGAAGGACGAGTCCAAGTTCCGCCGCATCACCATGACCCCCAAGGAGTTCTTCGACACCTACGTCGGCGAGGACCTGGACCAGTACGTCAGCCTGGTCAACTGGCCCATCCGCGGCTATGAGATGCACCGCACCTACACCACCCGCCTGACCCAGAATGTCGTGGGCGCTCCCACCGCCACCAGCCTGAACGTCACCCTGCCCGAGATGAAGGCCGCCATCATCGCCTCCCTCAAGGGCAAGGACCTGGTCTGGTTCGCCTGCGATGTCTCCGCCTACCTGCTCCGGACCGGCGGCCTGCTAGACACCAAGCTGATCGATGTCGACTCCCTCTTCTCCACCAAGATCAACTTCGACAAGGGCGACCGCCTGATGTCCCACGCCTCCCAGTGCAATCACGCCATGACCCTGACCGGCGTCAACCTGGACGAGAAGGGTCAGCCCAACCGCTGGAAGATCGAGAACTCCTGGGGCGAGAAGGCCGGCCTCGACGGCTTCTTCGTCATGACTGACCGCTGGTTCGACGAGTTCGTCTACGAGGCGGTCGTCAAGCGCGAGTACCTGCCCGCCGAGCTGGCCGAGGCCGCCAAGGCCAAGCCCATCGAGCTCGATCCCTGGGCGCCCGTCAACGTCGACTAATCCTCGAAAGAAACGCGAAAGAAGTCCGGAAACGGGCTTCTTTTTTTATTAAATGTATATTGCAAAAAATTGATGTTTAAAAGTTTTGTATTAAAAGCAAACTTTGAAATTCAAATATAGGTTGCAGGGGGTTATGGTCTACTCGCAAGCAAGATGTTATCTAATAGTAAGAGATAAACAGTTGCTCAAATATGAACCATCAAAATGAGTCATCTACCGACTGTGTCCGAACTTCCACCTGTGCCTCTGAGAGGGTTAGGGGTAGAATCTACCCGTTTGCAGACAACAGGGAGGATGCACCATGGCAGAGAAGGAAGAGAAGCTCTCGTTCAACGAGTATCAGAAGCACGCCTACAACCTCATCTCGGAGGCGGGCAAGAAGGACATGATCACCAACGGCGTCCTCGGCCTGGCCGGCGAGGCGGGCGAGTGCTGCGACATCGTAAAGAAGTTCAAGTACCAGGGCCACGAGCTCGACCGCGAGCACCTCAAGGACGAGCTGGGCGACGTCCTGTGGTACATCGCCGAGACCGCCTCGGGTCTGGGCATCACCCTGGAGGAGGTCGCCATGTTCAACCTGGACAAGCTCCACGCCCGCTACCACGGCGAGACCTGGTCCCGGGATGACGATGTCAACCGCAAGGACAAGCTGTAGTCGAGAGTCCTAGATATCCAAGAGCAGGAAACGGGTGTAGTCGAGAGGACAGGTCAGGGTCACCTGCGTGCCGGCGACCAGGCTGATGAGCCTCTGCTCCCCGTTTTTGCGTCCCACCCTGACGGTCTGGCCGTTCACCTGGACGACGAGGGGCTGGCCGGAGAGATAGATCAGCACGCAGTCGCAGGGCACGATGATGGTGTGGCTGCCATCCAGCTCGTCCAAGAGGATCTCGCTGGGGTCGGAGTTTTCCACCTCCAGAGCGGAGCCGTTGCGCCACTCGCTCTCGAAGCCGGCGACGAAGTCGCGCATGACGGAGTCGCGATAGGAGGCCATCCTCTTGGCGGTCTCGGTGTTCAGTAGGCCCTTGAGCTTGAAGAGCTTCTCGTAGAAGTGGTTGATGGTCGAGCCGGTCGAGCGGTACTCCTTCTCGGTCATCGAGCTCCGGGGCGCGGTGTCATCCATCATCGGACGATCCTTGCGCCCGCCGTAGGCGAAGGCCCGGCCGATGCCCAGAAAGCCCATGGCCTCGAGGCGGTCGGCATCCTGGACGATCCGTCCCTCCAAAGAGTCGGGCTTGGTCGCCCCCGTCCCCTTGAAGGAGATCTTGGCGATATCGTCGAGGATGCTGTCGGTCAGCTCGCCAATCCTGGGGCGCAGAAAGGCCTCGGCGTGGACCAGCTTACCCTCCTGGTCGGGGAAGATCTTGGGGTCGTCCACATCGTGGAGCAGGGCGATGAGGCTCACTAAGAAGGGGTCGGCTTTCTCCCTCTGGGCGATTTGCAGTCCGGTGATCTTCACCCGCCTGGCGTGGGTGATGTCGTGTCCGGTGTGCTCCCCCGTCAACAGCTCAGCCACATAGCTGTCGCACTCCCTATCGATCGCATTCTTCTGTTCCTGGGTCAGTTCCGTCGCCATAGAGTGTCCTCCTTTTATAAGAGCTAGATGATTGAAGCACAGCTAGAGCCTACATGGTTCTGGTGCATCCTTTCTGCTTCAAACTATATAAATCAAAAGACCGGGCATCGCGCCCGGTCGCAATCCTTCTCTAGACTACTCGCCGGTGGTAGAGATGAGGTTGAGCAGGTCGGGGTCGGTGGCGTAGTTCATGCTGGCCTCGAACTCGTGGAGGAAGCTCTGCAGACCGCTGGAGAGCTCATTCCAGCCCAGGGCGATCCAGACGGGACGGGCGCTGGACAGCTCGCTGTCGGTGCCGTTCTCGTAGATGACCCAGGTGCCGGCAGGGATGGAGAGGATACCATCGGTGTTTCCGATGGAGTCCCAGCCCTGATCGTAGCTGGTGTTGTACAGAGGGAGGCGGGAGTTGCCGCCGTAGCTGTAGGTGGGGGCGCTCTCGCTGCCGTAGCACCAGACGGTGGAGTCGTAGAAGCTCTTGTAGATGTTGGCCAGCTCCTCGACCTGGTTCTCGGTGATGTCGTAGTCGGAATCGTCCGCCTCGTCGGTGCGGGTGATGTCGAAGGTCACCAGGGAGTCGCGGAACTCGGTCATGTCGAAATAGTCGCTGTTGAGGATGTAGTCCCTGAGGTAGCCGCCCAGGGTCGAGCAGTTATCATCGCTGGGGCTGTAGAAGAAGACGACGGTGTACTTGTGGGAGGTGTCCTGGATGCGGTCGGCCAGCTGGTCGTAGTCGACGCGGCGGTTCTCCAGGTACTTGATGTTCTTGGTGGAGTCATCGGACTCGGCGGTGGCCGCCCGGACGATGAAGGGGATCGACAGGACGATGCCGAAGACGAGGATGACGACCAGGATGACCTGGATCCAAGCGGTCTCCTTGAACCAGATCCACGCCTGCTGGAAGGCGCTGACGACGGGATTCTTAGACAGACCGATCGCCTTCTTGTTCTTCTGCTGATTCTGCTGCTTCTGTTTCATTGACGGCCTCCTTGCTGCGATGGCAAAAAGCGTAGCCTTCAAAAAGCCGGTGTGATTATAAAGATGACGCCCACGCGATGCAACCTGAGCGAAAAACCGGAGTGTGATTTCGGCCCACCTGCTAATTTTCGTCCGCCGGTCATATAATATGACCCGGTTAAAAGGAGAAACCGAATGTCCAAAGAGTACGGCAAGAGAAAAGTCGTTATCGTTGGCGACGGCCGCGTCGGCAGCTCCGCTGTCTTCGCGCTGTTCCAGCAGGCCTGGTGCAATGAGGTCGGCGTGATCGACGTCGTCCTGCCCGGCCACAAGGATGAGAATGGCGAGTGGGTCAAAGGATTCAACGCCATGCACAACGTCGAGGGTGATGCCCTCGACATGGAGGATGGTGCTTCCTTCCTCGACGGCAAGTGCCACGTCGTCCCCGCCAAGTGGACCGACGAGCCCGGCAAGGAGGGCGTCGACTACAGCATCTGCGATGACGCCGATGCGGTCGTCATCACCTCCGGTGCCCCTCAGAAGCCCGGTCAGACCCGTCTGCAGCTGCTGGCTGGCAACGCCGGCATCGTCGCTGGCATCTGCAAGCAGCTGAAGCCCCACCTCAACGACCACTGCGTCGTCATCGTCGTCTCCAACCCCTGCGACGTCCTGGCCAGGGTCGCCTACGATGTCCTGGGCATCGAGGCCGGCCGCGTCATCGGCTCGGGCTGCGTCCTGGATTCCTCCCGTCTGAAGCAGGAGATCTCCGATGATCTGGGCGTTTCCTACGGCTCCGTCGATGCCACCATCATCGGCGAGCACGGCGACTCCGAGGTCGCGGCTTTCTCCGTCGCTTCCGTCGGTACCACCCCCATCCGCGAGTACTACGAGAAGTTCAAGGGCCTGAAGGGCGCCGAGCTGGACGAGCACCTGGAGAAGATCCACTACAACGTCTGGCACTCCGCCTATGACGTCATCAACCTCAAGAGGGCGACCAACTACGCCATCGCCCTGTCCATCACCAGGATCTGCAAGGCCATCATCAACGACGAGAAGGTCATCCTCCCCGTCTCCGTCCAGTGCGACAGCAAGGTCCTCGGCGGCAAGGCTGAGGGTGTCTACCTCTCGCTGCCCGCCATCCTGGGTGCCCACGGCGTCGAGGCCATCGTCGCTCCCGAGTACGATGCTCACGACACCGAGGCGGTCCTCAAGTCCGCTGCCACCCTGCAGGAGAGCTTCAACTCTCTCAACGGTCAGTACTAGACCTCCGCTAGCTTAACGATCTGAGACCGAGCCCTTCGGGGCTCGGTTTTTTGTATCTCCATATAGAAAAACGCCTGCCCGAAGGCAGGCGAATGTCATCTATGAGGTCTACTTCTCCTCGTTGGCGGGCAGAGTCTTGATGACCCGGGCCGGGACGCCGGCCACGACGGTGCGGGGCGGCACATCGTGGGTCACCACCGCTCCAGCCGCCACGATGGCGCCATCGCCGATGGTAACACCGGGCAGGATCGTGGCGTGAGAGCCGATCCAGACGTCGGAGCCGATCGTGATTGCCCCGGGGGAGAACTCGTTTCTCTGCTCGGGCAGGAGGCCGTGATTCAGGGTGGCCAACACCACCTGGTGGCCGATCAGGGTGCGGTCTCCGATGGTGATGCCGCCCTGGTCCTGGAAACAGCAGCCGGCATTGATGAAGACGTTCTTCCCGATGACGGTGTTGGTGCCGCAGTCGGTGTAAAAGGGCGGAAAGAGGCTGAAGCCCTCGCCCACCGGCCGCTCGATGAGCTCGGAGAAGAGCCTGGTCAGCTCCTCGGGCTCGTGATAGCTCCCGTTGATGACAGAAGTCAGACGCAGTGCCCGCTGCGCCCCCTGATCCATGTACTCCTTGGTCGTCATCCCAGAGGCTTTCGCCTGCCTCTCAAACTCCTCAAAACCCATGATGTACCTCCTAGAAGGTAGGGAGAGTATAGACGGACAGGTGGAATTGTGGGTGGAGATGAAAAGCAGTTAGAAGAAAGGTCTGTGATTTTCAGCAAACAATCTTGTCTAAATTAAAAAGGTTTTTATAAGTAATAGAGTCAGGAAAGAAAAAGATCTAATCAAGACGAGATATATATTGTTTGAGCCTTTATTGAATGTTCATATCTCATCTTCTATTCGTGCTGGATATTTCTAGATGGAGGTAGAAAGAGATGACATAGAACAATGCATATAAAGAAAAAACTGGCCAGTGGCCAGTTGATTTCTCGATGGTGCCCGGTGCAAGAATCGGACTTGCGACTGGTCCTTACCAAGGACCTGTTATACCACTTAACTAACTGGGCGTCTCTTTTTCAGCGGGATTAAGAATAGCCCAGCCGGCGAGACGTGTCAATAAGGAAAGTGATTTTTAGCAAGTCGGAGTTTTAGCCCTTGGCTGCCTCCTTGAACAGGGCGATCGAGGTGGGGCGGATGCGATTGACGTAGATGGTGCGATAGGAGAGGAGGTTGACCAGACCGATGCGCTTAGGATTCTTCTTCACCTGCTTGCGCTCGGCCACCATCACATCGCCCCGATCCAGGTCGGAGAGCCAGAGGGCCAGCTCAGCCGCCAGCAGTTCTGCCGCATCGCTGCGGCGGCCATCGAGGATGACCACGTGAGCTCCGGGATAGTCCTTGACGTGAAGGAAGAGGTCCTTGGGTTGGGCCATCTTGAAGGTGAGGGTTTCATTCTGAAGGCCGTTGGCACCGAAGCCGATTCTGGTTCCGTCCTCCATCGTCAGGATGTGGGGCTGGCAGCGGGTGTTCTTAGGCGCGCGATACCGGCGCGAGGGATCCTTGAGATAGCCCGTGAGAACCAGCTCCGCCTTGAGTTCGACCAGGTCGCGGTTTGAAGCCTTCACGATCTCCAGAGACTTCTTGCGGAGGTAGTCGATCTCATCCTTGGTATCCTCCTGCAGCTGCTTGAGGGTGACGAGGGCCTGCTTGGCCTTGCGGTACTTGCGGAAATAGAGATTCGCATTCTCGATGATGTTCAGATTGGGGTCGAGGGGAATCTTGATACCCTCGAGCTCGATGGAGGTGGACTTTGGGACATACTCGGTCTGGTAGAGGAAGAGGAGGTTACCCCAGTCTACATAACACATGCGCGACTGGGACATGGCGTAGTCATCCTGCAGGTTCTTGAGCTTGCGCTCGGCGGTCTTCAAAGCCTTGGCGATGCGCTGGGTCAGGTCGCGCTCCTTGAGGCTGCGGGTCTGGCTCTTCTGATCTTCGATGAAACAGGAATAGATATCCTCGGGCCCGACCCTCTTAGCATCCTCCTGCCCCAGGGCCGCCGGGAGAATCGTGCCAGCGGCGAAATAGAGTCCCGAGTCTTCCAAAAGCTCCTGGCGGGCCTTTTCAAAGCCCACGGATGCCGCTCGGCTCTCCAAGCGCCGATAGACCTCGCGAGCCAGGAGGGGCTTGGAGGCTTCGAGGGTGGCTACTGAGCTGTCCATCACCGCCCGCTCAGGGGGATAGACATAGAGGGAGTTGCGGGTGAAGAAGCGCGGAGAGGTGATATCGCCCCGCTCCTTGAAGAGGCTGATGATACGGCCGCTGGGCTGGGAAAGGAGGAAGGCGTTGTCCCGGGAGGGGAAGAGCTCCAGAACCAGGCTTGCGCCCTCATCCAGATCACCTAACTCCATCTTCACACGCTGGAAATCGAGGGTGATGACACGCTCTCCCGCAGGCTTGACACAGCCGGTGAAACGCATGCCAGCAATCCTTCGGAGAGAGTTGAAGAAAGGAGTGTTATCGACAGCCTTTGTAAATTTACCAACCGAATAGGAGACGAAGGGATTGTTGGGATCGAGATTGAGGATGATCACACCGCGACCGCCGCTTCTCTCCTTCAGGTTAGCAGCGGCGTGGAAGGGGAGGGCATAC
Source organism: uncultured Bacilli bacterium (assembly GCA_944372245.1). Classification (GTDB taxonomy): domain Bacteria; phylum Bacillota_I; class Bacilli_A; order RFN20; family CAG-288; genus CAG-568. The sequence goes on along the minus strand of CALVYN010000014.1, from coordinate 6,276 downwards.
TGGTTGATTCCCAGGGCGTAGGGCACATCGATAAACGCCCCCTCCAGCACGCTGTCCAGAGAGCGAGCGATCTTGTCGAGCACGAGGTTATCGAATGCCATAGCCTAAGCCTCCTTCGAGTGCGTCTGTGAGAAATCGGACACATAGCCCACGTATAATAAGGCCTAGACGAGATTTTTGGAGGACACGGTTATGAACAGAGGCTTCCTGGTGATCCTGTCGGGTCCAGCGGCTGTCGGCAAGAGCGCGATTGCGAGCATGGTCCTCGCCGATAGCTCCCTGGACCTGCACCGCTCCATCTCCTATACGACCCGCCAACCCCGCGAGTTCGAGGCTGATGGCCGCGACTTCTTCTTCATCTCCAAGCATGACTTCGAGGATATGGCCGTCAAAGGGCAATTCCTCGAGACCTCCGAGTTCGAGGGCGAGAAGTTCGGCACCCGGTCCGCCTGGCTCGAGCGCAAGCTCGATGAGGGGACGAATATCCTCGCCACTCTGGATGTTCCCGGTGCGAGCCGCATGATCAGCCTCTTCGACGGCCCCAGGACCATGTCCTTCTACATCCGCCCCACCTCCGAGGCCGAGATGCGTCGCAAGCTGGCTCTCGTTGACATCGAGGATATCGAGGAGCGGATCCAGCTGGCCCGCGAGCAGGCCCCGCTCGCCTCGAGGTTCGACTTCATCATCGAGAACTCCAACATCCAGCTGACCGCCGACCAGATTCGCACCCTGATCCACCACGCTCAGACCTGCGGCCTGAAGGATCCCAGCGTGTCCAAGGGTACGGTCTTCCGCGCCGGTAGCTTCCTCGTGTCCTAGGAGTAGAAATATTGCGCTATCTCTGTCCCGTTCTCATCGGCCGCTCCGCCAGGTCGCTCGACCGTCCGTTCTCCTATTACGTGGAGACTGAAGACCGCCCCTCAGCCCTGGTCAGGGTTCTGGTCGACTTTGGCCACACCAAGGACTGCGTCGGCTTCATCGCTAGCGAACCCACACCTCTCGACGAGAGTCCCGAGGAGTATTTTGCTCGCACCGGCGTCAAGCTCTCGCCCATCAAGCAGCTCCTCGATAGGGCTCCGATCATCACGCCCGCCCTCGACGAGCTGGCCCACGCGATGGCCAACCGCTACCTCTGCCCGCTGATCGCCATCTATCAAGCGATGCTGCCGCCCAGCCTCAAGCCCTCTGACTCGTCTCTGGGCAAGCCCAAGGAGAAGATCGTCCGTATGGTCAGAGCCCTGCCCCGCGATGAACAACCGCTATTGTCGAGGGAACAGAAGCTCTACGACAGGATCGCCGCCTGCGGTCCGGAAGGAATGAAGCTGACGGCGGCCCTGGAGGGAACAACCACCTTCCTCACTCTAAAGAACCGCAATCTCCTGGAGATCTTCCAGCAGCGGGTCAACCGCATCAAGGAGGTGGAGGCAATCAACCTCGATTACCAGCTGAATCCCGACCAGACCAAGGCGGTGGACTACATCCTGAATACTGATAAGCTGACCACCTTGCTCCAGGGCGTCACCGGCTCGGGAAAGACCCTGGTCTACATGGAGCTGGCTCAGCGGATGCTGGAGCGCGGACGCGGCTCGATCATCCTCGTCCCGGAGATCGCCCTGACCGACCGCATCGCCTCCCTGTTCAAGGGCCGCTTCAAAGACAGGGTCTCGATCCTCCACTCCTCGCTGAGGGCCGCCAACAAGTACGACGAGTATCTCCGCATCAAGAGCGGCGAGACCAGCGTGGTGGTAGGAACCCGCTCGGCCGTCTTCGCCCCGGTGAAAAACCTCGGCCTCATCTGCTTGGATGAGGAACAATCATCGACTTATAAGCAGGATACAACCCCTTACTACGATGCTAGAGTGGTGGCTCAGATGCGCGCTGCTGCCGAGGGAGCTAAAGTCGTTCTCGGCTCCGCTACACCGCTGGTCGAGGACAAGACCAGAGCCATGCGAGGCTACATGGGCTACACCCAGATTGCCCGCAAGTACTCCGACACTCCCGAGGTCACCGCCGAGCTGGTCGACATGTCGGATATGAATAACCTCCTCGAGGGGACCCGACTGATCTCCAAGCCCCTGCTCGAGGCCCTCAAGAGCTGTTTAGAAAAGAAGGAGCAGGCGATCCTCTTCATCAATCGCCGCGGCTATGCGCCCCTGATCCAGTGCCGCAAGTGCCAGAAGACGATGGAGTGTCCCACCTGCCTCATCCCGCTCACCCTCCACACCAGCCGACAGGTCCTCTTCTGCCACCGCTGCGGAGCTCGCTACCACTACGTGGGTTATCGCTGCCCCAAGTGCGACTGCGACCGCTTCTTCACCCTCGGCTACGGGACCGAGAGGGTGGTGGAAGACCTGGGCAAACTCCTGCCTGAAGCCCGAATCGAGAGGCTTGACCTCGACAGCGAGAATCAGAGGGAGAGGATCCTCCACCGCTTCAGGGATGGCGACTTCGATATCCTCGTAGGCACCCAGATGGTAGCTAAAGGCCACGACTTCCCCCGCGTGACCCTGGCGGCGGCCCTGGCCGCAGACCAGAGTCTGGCCATCCCCTCCTACCTCTCCAGCGAGCGCACCTTCGAGCTGGTCTCCCAGCTGGTCGGCCGCTCCGGTCGCGCCGACCGCCCCGGACGGGCGATCATCCAGACCTACAACCCCACCAACAGCGTCCTGCTCCACGCCTCCCGCCAGGACTACGAGGGCTTCTATGCCCAGGAGGTCGAGGATCGGCGCAACTTCATCTATCCGCCCTTCTGCTTCATGTGCGACATCCTCATCGGCGGAGCTGACCTAAAGAAGGTCACAACGGCCGCTTACGGAGTAAAATCCTTGCTCGCGGCCAAGCTGGCGGGAAAGCCAGTCAACATCTACGGGCCGCTCGAGGTCTATCGAGGTATCGTCAACGGCAAGCGATATCGTAAAATCGCCCTGAAGTACAAAGACTCGTCGCTGGTCGCACCCGTCCTCAAGACGATACCTTCGACCTTCACCGACAGCGAGCTGTCGATCACCATCGACATCGATTCGCGCGGCGACTAGCCGACAGAGAACCAGGAGAGAGATATGGTATTCATCAAGATCCTCGGAGCCGATCAGTTCATCGCGCTCCAGAACGTCACACTCATCGAGCAGGCCATCCGCCAGCACCTCGATCTCAAGGATGAGATCAACTTCATCTGCCCCGACAGCTACTTCGTCCACGGCGACCAGGAGCAGACCTCCTTCCAGTGCCTCGTCGAGGTTTTGGCCCCCGCGACCCTGAAGGCTCACCGGGCCGAGATGATCCAGGGCATCACCGAGGGTCTGAAGAACCTGACGGTCCACGGCCACATCATCTTCAGCTGGTTCGACCCCGAGGATGAGATCGACATCATCGACAGCGACTATCCCGACTACATGACCCCCGACAACATGGTCAAGACCGTCGACAACGAGCCCGAGCCCACCAGCGATGACTCCGCGGCCCAGGTCGACGACAGCAGCATCTACACCGGCAACATCTTCCAGGAGCTGGACGACTTTGTCGCGGCCCACCCCGAGATGAATAAGGACCAGGCGACCCTGGCCTACTACGAGAGCAAGCGCAAGGCCAAGAAGTAGGTTGGCACCAGCAAAAAAGCGGCTCAGGGCCGCTTTTTTTGCTTTGAATTTTACTAGGCTACTTCTGAGGCATTAGAGGGCAATTCAGCAGCAGGGCCGGGATGCGATTCTCGATCTCGAAGGTGGGGTAATTTTCCTTCAGCAGACGCTCGGCCTGCTGGCTCAGATCGAGCAGGTGGCTGCGGAAGTCCTCGCTGGGAATCCCGTCGAAGGCCATCGCCTCCCCGTGCATCGAAAAGAGGGTGTCATAGGTCGACTGCAGCTCGACCAGAATCGGCTCGAGCCCGTCGGGCATGCTCAGATAGGCGGGCAGGCCCGGCATGCGCAGCCCCTGCTCCTCGTCGATGGTCCACATGGGATAGTCGCGGCACTGCAGATAGAGGATGATCTTCTCCATGGTTTTCACCTCGCTTGCGAGACGGGATTTTACCCCATAACGAGGTTGGGGAGAAGCAGTCTCGAGGTGGGCTTCATGCTATACTTTATTGTTTGTGAATAGGTATTTATAAGTATTTTAACTGGATACTTTCGACCACAGGAGAATCACTCATGACCGATCTGACTTCCGCGCTGTTCGCCCTGGACAGCATCCTCGACAGAGGCATCAGCTACAGCCGCGCCCTCGAGCGCACCTACGACCGCTACAACCTCTCCGAGCGCGACCGCATCACCCTCCGGCACATCGTCGCCTCGGAGCTCAGACACCACCTGCTTCTGACCGCCTGCGTGCGGGATGCCTTCCCCCGCTTCGCCTCCTCCGACGAGCAGCTGCTCCTTCTGGCCCTGGGTCTGGACCTGCTGAGGGGCGCCAAGGGCGACCAGAGCCGGCTCGAGGAGCGGGCGCAGCTGATCGAGGAGACCTCCAAGCGCATGAGGCTCGGGCTGACCGCGGACGACATCGCGACCCTCGAGGAGCTGGCCCAGGCCGAGAGCTTGGTGCCCGCCGAGCTGCGCGCAGACCCCCTCGCCAACAACGCCCTGCTCTTCAACTGCCCCAGCTGGATCCTGCAGAACTATCTAGCGGACTACGGCCAGGAGACGACCATGGAGATCCTCAAGGCCCAGGTGAGCAGCCCCGCGCTCTTCCTCTCGGTCAACACCGCCAAGGTCAAAGCCTCGAAGTTCAAGGATGACCCCCGCTTCGAGCTCTACCCCTCCGTCTCCCCCAGCTATCCCGACGGCGGCTCCCTCAGAGCTCTGGAGGCTGGCCGGGCCTCGCAGCTAGCCGAGGTCAGAGCGGGCGAGCTCTACGCGCAGGACCGCTCCTGGTTCTCCTTCCTGGACGCCCTTCCCATCCCCCAGTACGGCCACATCCTCCACGTGGATGCCCGCGCCGGCGTAATCTCCTCCTCCCTCGCCCTCAGGAGCCTACCAGTCAAGGCCACGGTCGCCGCCGCCTTCCCCGAGGCCGAGCACGTGGCCCGCGCGCAGGCTCTCTACACCCACCTGGGCATCGAGAAGCCGCTGCGCGACTACCAGGCCAACGTCAAGAATGCCGATAAGCCCCTGTGCGAGCCCATCCATTCCTCGACCCCGATGCTCAAGACCCTGATGAGCTTCGACAGCCAGGACCTGGTCGTGGTCACCCCGAGCAACTCCCACACCGGCCAGGCCCGGCGCCGGCCCGAGGCCATGGCCACCTTCAATCCCGACAACCTCGCCCTACTAGTGCGGCTGGAGGAGTCCTCCCTGCTGGAGGCCTCCTTCTTCGTCGCGCCCAAGGGCTATCTGGCCTATGCGGTCCCCTCGCTGTTGAAGCCCGAGGGCGAGGGCGCCGTCAGCTGGTTCCTGACCAACCGGCCCGGCTTCAAGCTGGTGACCCAGAAGACCTTCCTGCCCAGGTCATCCGAGAGCGGGGACGGCCTCTACTACGCCATCATCAGGAGGGACTAGGACATGGCTGACGAAGAGAGAACCATCAAGTATCACGAGAGCGTGAGCGAGGAGGAGAAGATCTCCTTCGCCCTCCACCGCCAGATCTTCCCCAAGAGGGGCGGCGAGCAGGCCAAACCCAACATCTACGGCTTCCGCCTCGACCGGCTCGAGGCCGAGATGGTCGGTCTGGGCCAGAAGCCCTACCGCGCGAGGCAGATCTTCAAGTGGCTGTACGAGAAGCGGGCCAAGAGCTTCGACGAAATGAGCGATATCTCGGCCGCCTTCCGCGAGGTTTTGAAGCAGAAGTACGACTTCTACCGCCCCCAGACCATCATCGAGGAGGACTCCAAGGACGGGACCATCAAGACCCTCTCGCGCCTGTATGACGGCTCGGACATCGAGACGGTCCTGATGCGCTACGACTACGGCGACAGCGTCTGCGTCACCTCCGAGGTCGGCTGCAACATGGGCTGCGCCTTCTGCGCCTCGGGCCTGATCAAGAAGTCCCGCGGCCTGACCGCGGGCGAGATGGTCGGCCAGGTGCTCAACATGGACGAGCTGCTGAGGGAGAAGCACCCCGAGAGCCACGTCACCCACGTCGTCGTCATGGGCATCGGCGAGCCGATGGACAACTACGAAGCCGTCCTGGACTTCATCCGCATCATCAACGACCAGCGCGGCCTGGCCATCGGCGCCCGCCACATCACCGTCTCCACCTGCGGCATCGTCCCGGGGATCATCCGCTTCGGCAAGGAGGGCCTCCAGGTCAACCTGGCCATCTCCCTGCACGCGGCCGACGATGAGA